>JBPBPY010000449.1:0-12310 GCA_050954505.1 Janthinobacterium lividum | reverse complement strand
GACCATGGCTGAAGAGACACCGTCGTCCGTGCCAGCTTTGCCCAGGCGTGGCACACAGTCGAGCACGGCCCTGGATACGCTATCGTCCATGCCGTCCACGCCTTCTTTGACGCGGCGCGGCACGCAGGCGACCGTGGCCCTGGATACGATGCCTTCCATGCTGTCCACGCCCGCTTTGACACGGCGTGGCACACAGTCGACCACGGCCCTCGATGCATCGTCGTCCATGCCGTCCACGCCCCCTTTGGCGAGGCATGGCACGCAGTCGACCATGACCCCGCAGACGCCTTCGACCATGCCGTCCACACCACCTTTGCCAAGGCGTGGCACACAGTCGACCATCGTTCCGCTTGCCGTGGCAAAGGCGCTCGAAGAATTGAAGGCACAGTGGGTGCAAGTCCATAACCGGGTCATCACGCTCGAATCGGGCACCAAGGCGCTGCCGACCTTGCAGCGCGAGCGGGCACTGCTTGAAGAGCAGGTTTCGCTGAACGAAACGTTCAGTGCCGAAAGCGAGAAGCCGGCACTGCGCATTACCATTGGCAACAAGATAAAAACCCTGGACGCCAGACTTGAGGAAACGCACGCCAATCTTCGCGAACTGCATATGCTCAAGGAACGGCAGGCACTGCTGGCGCAGCAGCTCGCCGAAGCCAAAGGCGCTGACGACATGATGTAATGCCGGCAATTCCTTGCCCGCGTTGCGCCAAAATTTCGCACCATGGACGTGCGCAGTGCGACAGTGCAAGCCGAAGAAAGCCGGGAACAGCCTGATGGCGCCGGCAAGCTGCGGAGAGTGCCCGTCATGCTGGCGGTGGCAATGCCGAGCGCTGTGTTGAACCTGGATGGTTGCAGCTGCGGCACTTTTGCGGTGCGGGCGCCTCGTTGAGCGCAACCAGGACCCTTCATCGAGGCGCTGGCATGGGCGCGCGCATGACCGGCCCCGCCGGCTGCTGGCCAGGCGGAAGGTAAGGCGGCATTGCTTCGCCGCCGGGGCCCAGTGATTTGATGAAGCGGTACAAGGCGCGCAGGTCATCCTTGCGCATTTCCCGCAAGGCCCACCACGGCATCGGTGGGCGGTAACGTCGCAATGGTGCGCTGGCCATCCACTCTTGCTCGCTCATGTCCTTGAGTGCCAGGCGCAGATTGCTGGCATAGGTGGTTCCCCATGGCCCTTGCCACCCCATTGGCACCCCGGTCAGCAGCAACTCGCGTGGCGCCTTCCCATTGTTCTGGGCGTAACCCGGGGTGTGACAATCATTGCAGCCAGCAATATCGGCCAGGTAGCGCCCACGTTCCACCAGGCCGCCTTGGCCAGACTTGACCGATGCTGGATCAGGATTTGCCCCATGCGCCGTCATGGCCAGGCCAGACACCGACATCGAGACAATGACGAGCGAGACAATGGACTTGCGAAGGCAGACCCGTTTATAGGGATGCATGGAACCTCCTGCGCTGTGGGCGCACGCCTAAAAGCTTCGATGCGTCAAGGGACTTGATTAACGATAGTAGGATTCTTGATGGGCGCTGTCTAACGCAATTCTCGGATGAATCATGGGAATTGTTGAAAATAGCTGCCACCCCGGGTTTTGCCCGCATGCGCTGGAATGCGCATGCGGCCCTTGAAACCGCGGCGCGTGGCGGCAGCCGGAGAGCATGTCTTCTGCATGGATTGGATGGAACCAGCGCAACAAACCCGGTTACCAAGCAATTATGCATTGAAGATAAAACAGCTGAATTCATTCCGTCCTCTGTCTGGCAGGCACGCCTGAATACACCATGAATCCCGTGAATGACAACCGGGTCACGCACCCGCTCGAAACCGGTTTCTCCCCCAGGCCGAATGCTGAAAACGTTCCGCTCGGCAAGCGCACCATGGTGCAACTGTCCTTGCAGAATCCGAGCGTCGACAAGCTGGCCAGCACCGTGCGCGATACCGGCATTCGCTTTATCCATGTGTTCGACTCCAAACGCCAGTTCGAACAAGTCGACCTGACGCTGCAGGCAAATCAGAACAAGGACAATCTGCACCGCAGGGTAGGGATTTTCCTCAACCGTCTGGCCAGCTCGGAATTCAGGGAAGAGCATTGGGGCAAGTTGTGGGAGGCCTCCCGCAAGGTGGCAGGGTTTCCTGGTGGCGCCCTGACTGCGGCGCAGAAACAGCAGTGCTACGAGCAGATTCTCGAAGCGTTTGCCTATCAGTGGCCGGTGCCTGGCGAAAATCAATCGGCTGCACTGGCCCGTGCCAGTGTCCGTCTGGGCCTGTTGGCCAGCGAGGGAGCCAGTTCGCTCAGTGCCGGGCGCTTCCGCAATTACGCTACCGGAGATCTGGCGGCCCGCAAGGTGATGGGTGGTCTCCATGACACGGCAGCGGCGCAATTCCAGGACTGGTTTTCCTCGGCCAGAAATTCATTGACCCTCCAGCATGCGCCCCAGTTGGCCGACACCTTGTTTCTGCTGGAAAAACTGCAGTATCCCGACGCTGCCGGCGCGGTGCGCGACCATCTGCTCAAGCTGATCGATCGGCCCTTCCTGCAATTGCGTGAAGCGATCCGTGAAACCGATCCCGACCTGCGCCGTGCTCACATCGCTGTTGCCTTGCGCTCGCTGTCGGCCCATCTCGATCGGTGCGACGCTGGATTGACACGGCGCTTGATCAGCATCTGGCTTGGAAACCGGCTGCTGCCACATCCTGCCCATGTCGCCGGCATGGTCGCAGCGCTGGGTGAAATCGGCGATGGGGAAATGCGCAAGATGCTGGCGGGCCAGGACCGGACACTGTCGGGTACACAGCTCAAAACCACCGAGCTGATGATCCTGGTCTTCCACAGTCTGGTGCGTCACGAACGCGATCTCGTGCATATGGATGTGTCGGCACCGCACTGGCGCGGCGACCACAACAATGCCTTTGGTCTCACGGCGGAAATCGAGTATTTGCTGCACGGGATGGCGATTCCGCTGGGCCAGACGAAAGCGCAAGGCACGCATGGACTGCAAAGCGATGCCAGCGTACTGGACAACCCCTCGGTGCCGGATCCAGCCGAGACCGCAGACCTGACGGAGACTGCCGTAGCAGGTACTGCTTTGCCGCCGCTCGGCAGCGGCAATGAGGTCCGTATCTCGACACATCTCGCAGAGAAGCCGGAGTCGCTGGCCAGCGGCTGGCACATGCTTGAAGAAGATGCCGATTCGGAAGAACCCAGTGTCGAACTGGAGGTGTCGACACCGACCGTGCGCTTTCTGGTCGAAGGAGACAACAGCAGGCAAGTGCAGATGGAGACGTTCCTGCAGGAGGATTACAAGTCAGTCTCCAGACTGATGGAATCAATGAATGCCATGGCGCAGAACCTGCTCGGCGATGCCCAGGCCGATGTCGCGCGCGAACGCGCCGTCGCTGCCGATCAAACCGTGCGTTTCATGTCGGACCGGCCGCTGGATCGACTGATCATCGACCACTACGCAGACGCCAGCGACCTGGAGTTCGACTCCAGAACATTGCAGACGGTAGCGGCACTGTTCGATCATTTTTTGTCAGCGGTGAGCAGCCAGCCGCAGCGGCACCTGGTGGCGTTCAATGCCTTGGCAGCCATAGCGACGACGATCAACGGGCAAACATCGTCCGGCTTTACAGCCGATGAAATTCTGCTGCGTGCCAGCCAGCCAGTCTTTGCCAATGCCCGTTTTGCTGAAATCGAACCGGTGTTCGCCAGCCTGCAGGCCATACGCGGCAAACCTCTGGGCGAAATGCTTGCATATAGTGCTATCGAGACGGCGCCGCCTGGCGGTACACAGATGAACGCAAATTCGGCGATGTCGGTGTTCAAATCGCTGCTCAATATCGTCAAGGGACAGCACGACCGCATGAAACCGGTTGCATTGACGGCGTCCTCCCTGTTTGACGCCCGCAGGGATATTTGAGCAGGCGCACAAGCGTTGCGGGCTGGTCTCGAGGGCAGCCGATGTCGTGCTGCCGTGCTGTAGCGAGAGCAGTTGCAGCGTCGTTGTCGAGCGTAATATTCTGCTGTATATTACGGTTTTGATAATTTCGCTCCATCCAACTCCGCGCCTTGCCGCACCCTCAGGCTGACCATGATCGCTTCCCGCATTGCCCTCGGCTTGATCGCCATGTTCTCCAGCGTCACCGTCCTGGCTGCCGACCTCACGGTTTCCGCAGCGGCCAGTTTGACCAATGCTTTCCAGGAACTGGCGCCAGTGTTCGAGGCCCAAAACCCGGACACCCGGCTGCAACTGAACTTTGGCGCTTCCGGTGCACTGCTGCAGCAAATTGGCAAAGGTGCGCCGGTCGATGTGTTTGCCAGCGCCGATCAGGAAACCATGAACCAGGCCCAGGCCCAGGGATTGGTGAAACCTGGCGAGAGAAGGAATTTTGTCAGCAATGCCCTGGTGGTGATCGTGCCCATGAATGCGGAGGCCACACCGAAGACCTTGGCTGAACTGGGTACGCCTGCCTACCAGCGCATTGCCATCGGCGTGCCAGCCAGCGTGCCCGTGGGCCGTTACACCAGAAGCGTACTTGAAAAAGCCGATCTCTGGCGTGCCATCGAGCCGAAAATGATCGGCGCCCAGAGCGTGCGCCAGGCCCTCGATTATGTCGCCCGTGGTGAAGTCGAGGCCGGTTTTGTGTATGCCACGGACGCTGCCATCATGCCGGGCAAGGTCAAGGTGGCGTTTTCCGCCGTCACCGATCAGCCAATCCTCTACCCGATTGCGCCGCTGGCTGCCAGCGGCAATCTGCCGGCAGCAAGGAAATTCGTCAGCTTCATCAATTCGACCGGGGCCCAGGCCGTGCTGGCCAAATACGGTTTCGGCAAACCCTGACCGCGCGGGATGCAACAGGCATGGATACCGCTGCTGCTGACACTCAAGGTGGCGGGTTGGGCAACGGTCCTCGATCTGGTGTTCGGCGTCGGGGTCGGATACCTGCTGGCGCGCAAGCGGTTTCCGGGGCGCGATGTGCTCGACGCATTCCTGACACTGCCGATGGTCATGCCGCCAACCGTGCTCGGGTACTACCTGCTGGTTTTGCTGGGCCGGCGCGGCGCGCTTGGTGTCTGGCTGCAGGAACATTTGGGCATCAACCTGATCTTCACCTGGCAGGGAGCCGTGATCGCTGCGACCGTGGTTGCCTTTCCACTGGTTTTCAAAGCGGCGCGCGCAGCGTTCGAAGCGGTCGATCCGCAATATGAACAAGCGGCGCAGTCCTTGCGCATCGGCGAACTGGCGATCTTTTTCCGCATCACCCTGCCTCTGGCCTGGCGCGGCATTCTCGCCGGTGTGCTGCTGGCATTTGCCCGCGCCACCGGTGAATTCGGCGCCACGCTGATGGTCGCCGGCAGCATTCCAGGCAAGACCCAGACCCTGTCGATTGCCGTCTACGAAGCAGTCCAGGCCGGACAGGACGAGACGGCAAATTTTCTCGTGCTGTTGACCTCGTTGACCTGCATGATCGTGCTGCTGGTTGCCGGACGACTTGCCCCCGGACGCATTGTGGGCCGTCCATGATGTGGGACATTGCGCTTGTAAAAACCTTTCGCAGCGGCCAGCGGCACTTCGAATTGTCTGTCGTTTTCCAGAGCAGTGCCAAACGCCTGGTACTGTTCGGACCATCGGGTGCCGGCAAAAGCCAGACCCTGAAACTGATCGCCGGCTTGAGCAAACCTGACGGTGGCCATGTGCGTCTTGGAAGCAGCGTGCTGTTCGACAGCAGTGGCGGTATCGATCTGACGCCGCAGCAGCGCGGCCTGGCCTACCTGTTCCAGGATTACGCCTTGTTTCCGCACCTGACCGTGTGCCAGAACATCGGCTTTGCGCTGCATGCCGGCTGGCGCAATCCGCCGCGCGCGCAGCGTCATCCGCAGGTCATGGCGTGGCTGGGGAAATTCCACCTCGACGCCGTGGCCGACCAGTATCCGGAACAATTATCCGGCGGACAGCGCCAGCGTGTGGCGTTGGCGCGCGCGCTCGTCAACCCGCCGCGCGCCTTGCTGCTCGACGAACCCTATGCCGCGCTCGACCGCAGCCTGCGGTCCCGGCTGCGAGACGAACTGGCCGAGCTGCAGCAGCAACTCGACATTCCGATGATCCTGATCACGCATGATGAGGACGATATCGACAGCCGCAATGACCATGTGATCGAGCTGCTGGATGGACATTGCATGGCACGCTAGTGGCAAATTCGCCGGCACGGCGCAGTTGAAAACACTGGCGACAAAAAAACCGCACGCCACGAATGCATCGTGGCGCGCGGCTTGCGCTACAGCGTATGAACAATTACTTCATGCTGACCAGCTTCTTGGCCATGTCGAGGTGACCCTGGACTACCGGCACCATCTTGTCGGCCAATGCCTTCAGGTCGGCGTCCTTGCCATCGGCCTGGATTTTCTTGAGCAGCTTAAGGGTGGCTTCATGGTCGCCCACGCCGGCACGCTTGGCATATTCACGATCGAAGGTATGGCCCGACATGGCCTTCAGTGCCACTTCCTTGGTCTTGTGCATGGCGCCAATGCCGTCCGGCAGCTTGGTGCCCTTGCTTTGCGCAAGTGCTTCGATTTCCGTGACAGCCTTGCCATGATCGTCGATCATCATCTGGGCAAATTTTTTCACGTCAGCGTTCTGCGACTTTTCCAGGGCCAGCTGGCCTGCTTGCACTTCAGCGCGATTGCCTTCCACCAGGTCGCCCAGCATCTTGCCATCGGCATGCGCGAGCTGGCCACTCTTGTCGGAATGGGACATGGCAGGCGCAGCGGTGTTTTGTGCCATGACCGGTGCGGCGACCAGGGCAGCAAAGCTGACGCTGGCTGCGAGCAACAGCGTTTGCAGAGGTTTGCGTGACAGGCCGGTGGTAATGTTCTTGGTGGTATTCATGTGAGTGTTCCTTATTATTTTAAGAAGAACACACAATGTAATGGAATCGCGTCTGGAATGCAGTCGGACAGGCGGTAGATGGCGTGTAGGAGAAAACCCCATTTCATGCACTGCTTCGTGCACTGCTTTGTGTAATGATGCGCGCACTGTTGCGGCCAGATTCTGCCGAGCGGCAGCGTCAGGGTGGCAGACCCGGGCATCGAATGCAATCCCCGGGTCTGCATGCCGTCGTTCAATGACCCAGTTTTTTCAAGGTCTGCGACAACATCGAGATCATCAGGTCGATCTCTTGCGTGGTCACATTCAATGCCGGCATGAAACGCAGCAAGTCAGGGCGCGGCGAATTCAGCAGCAGTCCAAGCGGACCCATGTCACGCGCCGCTTCGACGATTTCGCCACCAATGTCCTTGCCCAGCTTCAGTGCGCGCAGCAAGCCTTCGCCGCGTTCGCCCTTGAAGCCGTGCTGCTCCGAGAGCTTGAGCAATTCGCCGCGCAAATAGTCGCCCTTGTCGAGCACCGATTGCAGGAACCCTGGCGCCAGCAGTGCCTTGATGACTGCCACGCCTACGGCGGTAATGAGCGGATTGCCATTGTAGGTGCCGCCCTGGTCGCCCGGTTCGAAACAGGCGACTTGCGCGCGGCACAGCAGTGCCGCCAGCGGCACGCCGCCACCAATGCCTTTACCGAGCGTCATGATGTCCGGCACGATATCGGAGAGTTGATAGGCAAATAGCTGACCGGTACGGCCCATGCCGGTCTGCACCTCATCGACGATCAAAAGCAGATTGCGCTCGGTGGTCAGCTTGCGCAAGGCTTGCATGAATTCACGCGTGGCAGGAATCACGCCGCCTTCCCCTTGCACCGGTTCGAGCATCACGGCCACGGTCTTGTCGGTAATGAGCCGCTCGACGCTGGCCAGGTCATTCAAGTCGGCTTTGAAGAAGGCCGGCACCTGGGGCGCGAAGATCGTGTCCCAGCCCGGCTTGCCGCTGGCCGACATGGTCGCCAGTGTGCGGCCGTGGAAGCTGTGGTCGAAAGTGATGATCTCGTTGCGGTGTTCGCCCTTGGCATTCTTGTTGAGCTTGCCCCATTTGCGCGCCAGCTTGATGGCACCTTCATTGGCCTCGGCGCCGCTGTTGGCGAAGAACACCTTGTCGAAACACGAGTTCGCGGTCAACAGTGTGGCCAGCTCGATCATCGGCGCGTTGTAGAACGCCGGCGATGGGTTGATCAGCTTTTTCGACTGCGCTGCCAGGGCCTCCTGGATGCAGGCCGGCGAATGGCCCAGGCAGTTCACGGCCCATCCCTGCAGATAGTCGAGGTAGCGTTTGCCCTGGTGATCCGTCAGGTACATGCCTTCGCCTTCAAGAAATACCAGCTCGGGACGCTTGGTGATCGAGAGCAGGGCGTTGACGTTGTAATCGGAAAATTCCATTCGGTACTCCTCAATGATTCGGTTCAATTGAATTGCGTGGCGCCGTGCTCAGCCAGCGGCCAGATCGGCTTCGCTGGTGAATGCATCGGCATAAAATTCTTCTTCCGGCAACTGGCACAGGCTGACAAAATCACGCCGTGCGGAGTCGACCACGATGGGCGCACCGCAGGCATAGACCTGGTAGGCCGACATATCGGGCAGATCGACCATCACGGCGCTGTGGACAAAGCCGATGCGGCCCTGCCAATCGTCTTCAGGCAGTGCGTTGGAGAGGACCGGTACATAGGAAAAGCCGGGCAGACTGCGCGCCCACTCTTCGCACAGCGTGTGCATGTACAGGTCCTGCGGTCGTCGTCCGCCCCAGTACAGCGTCATCGGCCGGCCGGGATTGTTCAGCATGGCCTGTTCGACGATGGCCTTGATGGGCGCGAAGCCGGTGCCGGAAGCCAGCAGGATCATCGGCTTGTCCGATTCCTCGCGCAGGAAGAAGCTGCCCAGCGGACCTTCGAACCGCAGGATGTCGCGCTCCTTCATGGTGGTAAAAACATGGTCGGTAAACAGGCCGCCGGGCATGTGGCGCACATGCAGTGTCAGGTGCTCGCCCACATGGGGCGCATTGGCCATGCTGTAGCTGCGCCGCTTGCCATCCTTGAGCATGAACTCCAGATACTGCCCAGCCTTGTAGAGCAGCTTGTCGGCCGCCGGCAGTTGCAGCGACATGACGATGACATCGTCGGCCAGGCGTTCGAGCTTTGCCACCCGCGTCGGCATCTTGCGCGGCGGGAATTCACCGAGCCCCAGCACTTCACGCGCCTCGATGACGATGTCGCCATCAGGAATCGCGCAGCAGAACAGCGCCAGGCCGTTTGCCTCTTCCGCCGCAGTGAGCGCTTTTTGCTGATGCGCACCGTGGGTAAGCGAACCGGCCAGCACGCGGCCCTTGCAGCTGCTGCAGGCGCCGTTCTTGCAGCCATACGGCAAACCGACGTCGGCGCGCAAGGCAGCGCTCAGGATGGTTTCGTCGGCATCACAGGAAAACTGGCGGCCGCTGGGTTGGACGGTTACTTGGAAAGTCATACAATTCCGAAATGAATACTTCAAACAGCGCTATTGGCGATATCAAACACGATACCAAACGACACACCGGGCCTGGTGTCAGACACGACAGCGGGCACGACGCGCAACACACCCGGCACGAGATTGCATTCGACAGCGCGCAGAACTCTGCGCACAATACCAAGAGGGCCGGCAAATTACCACGTCTGCTGATCATCGGTTGCGGCGACGTCGGTTTGCGGCTGCTGCCGTTGCTGCGCCAGCGCTTTCGCATCTTTGCCGTCACCAGCCAGCCGGAACGCCGTGCAGCCCTGCGTGCAGCGGGTGCCATTCCGATCGTCGCCGATCTCGACCAGCCGGCCAGCCTCGCACGGCTGGGCGGTCTGGCCGAGCGCATCCTGCATCTGGCGCCGCCGCCGGCTGCCGGCGAACTCGACCAGCGCACGCGCAATCTTGCCGCCATTTTACCCGACGGCGCCCGGCTCGTTTATGTCAGCACCACAGGCGTATACGGCAACTGCAACGGTGCCTTGTTCGATGAAACGCGTCCGGTGGCGCCGCAAAATGCGCGCGCCGTACGCCGCGTCGATGCCGAAAGGACGCTGCGTGCCTGGTCCCGGCGTGCCCACGGCAAGCTGGCCATCGTGCGGGTGCCGGGCATCTATGCCAGCGATCGCCTGCCGCTGGAGCGGCTGCAGCGCGGCACCCCGGCCTTGAATGCTGCCGACGATGTCTTCACCAACCATATCCATGCCGATGACCTGGCGCGTCTGCTGGTGCGGCTGTTGTTTGCCGCTGCGCCTGGCCGGGTCTACCACGCGGTCGACGACAGCGAGATGAAGATGGCGGACTACTTCGATGCCGTGGCCGATGCGTTTGCGCTGGCCCGTCCCGCACGGCTGCCGCGCGAAGAACTGCGCGCGCAGGTCTCGCCGGCACTGATGTCCTTCATGTCGGAGTCGCGCCGCCTCGAGAACCGGCGCATCAAGCAGGAACTGGGTTTTTGCCTCGCTTATCCCACGGTTGCCGACGGACTCAGTTCAGCGCAGCGGTCACTTTCAGCACTTCTTCCACCGTCGTGACGCCTTCGGCAATCTTGATGGCACCGGCCACGCGCAGCGGCACCATGCCATCCTTGATGCTTTGCCGGCGCAGCGCATGAATATCGGTCTCGGCCTGGATCAGCCGTGAAAACGGCTGCGTCACACTGAGCAGTTCATACAGCCCGGTGCGGCCGCGAAAACCGGTCTGGCGGCATTCCGGACAGCCGACCGCCCGGTAGACCACGGCCGGCCTGGGCATCTGCCATTCGGTGGTCAGGCTGTTCCAGACATCGTCGGCAATCTCGCCGCCAGGCGACTTGCAGTGGGCGCACAGCGTGCGCACCAGGCGCTGCGCCAGGATGCCGGAAAGCGTCGCTTCGAGCAGGTAGTAGGGCACGCCAAGTTCAAGCAGCCGCATGACCGCCGAAGGCGAGTCGTTGGTATGCAGCGTGGAGAGCACCAGATGGCCGGTCAATGCCGCCTGGATCGCCATCTCCGCTGTCTCCAGGTCACGGATTTCGCCGACCATGATGATGTCCGGATCCTGGCGCATCAGCGCGCGCACGCCATCGGCAAACGACAGGTCGATGCCTTGCTGGATCTGCATCTGGTTGAACGAGGGCTCGACCATCTCGATGGGATCTTCCACCGTGCAGACATTGACTTCGGAAGTGGCCAGCGCCTTGAGGGTGGTGTAGAGCGTGGTGGTCTTGCCGGAGCCGGTTGGGCCGGTCACCAGCACGATGCCATTCGGGCGGCTGGTCAAGCCATCCCAGCGCAGCGCGTCATCAACCGGAAAACCCAGTTCGGGCAGCGTCTTGACCACCACTTCCGGATCGAAGATGCGCATGACCATCTTTTCGCCGAACGCGGTGGGCATGGTCGAGAGCCGCAATTCGGTCTCCTGGCCGTTGGCAGTGCGGGTCTTGATGCGGCCGTCCTGCGGACGGCGTTTTTCGATCACATCCATGCGCCCGAGCAGCTTGATGCGGGCGGTCATGGCAATCAGCACCACGGCCGGCACCTGGTAGACCTGGTGCAGCACGCCGTCGATGCGAAAACGCACCGCGCCGAGCTCGCGCTTGGGTTCCAGATGAATGTCGGAGGCGCGCTGCTCGAACGCATATTGCCACAGCCAGTCGACGATGTTGATGATGTGCTGGTCGTTGGCGTCGACCTGCTTGCTGTTCTTGCCCAGCTCGACCAGTTGTTCGAAATTGTTGCGCAAGGCCAGGTCGCCACCGGTGGCCTTGTTGGCGCTCTTGATCGATTTCGCCAGTGAAAAGAACTGGGCAATGTACTGGGAAATTTCCAGCGGGTTCGACACCACCAGCTTGATGTTGCGGCGTGAGACCTTGGCAATTTCCGGCAGCCACTCCACTGCCAGCGGTTCGGCGGTGGCAATTACCAGCTCGGTGGTGGTCAGTTCCACCGGCAGGATGTTGAAGCGCGCGGCATAGGTGGCCGACATGACATCGGCCACACGGGTGAAGTCGATCTTCAGCGGGTCGATGCGAAAGAAGGGCAGCTTGACCTTGCCGGCGGCCCATTCGGTAAGCCAGTCCAGGGTCAGCAGGCGGTTCGGCGTGGCCTTGAATCCCTGCGGCAAATGCACCTTGCACTGCGCAGTTGCCACCAGCGGATGCATGGTGGGCGTGGTGCTGCGCATGATGCCGCGCGACTTGTTGTACAGGACCTTGGCCTCTTCGCCAGTGACGATGCCATCTTCGAGCAGCCAGGTGACGATCTGGTGCAGGTCCATGGCTTTCGCCGGCGCGCTGCTCATCGACGTACCGCAGACTGCGTTGCAGGCTGGGCTGCAGCCTGGGTGGCCGATTTTGCCGCAGCTTGCGCAGCAGTTGGCGATGATGCTGCCGCCGTACGCCATTTC
>JBPBPY010000410.1:0-12410 GCA_050954505.1 Janthinobacterium lividum | reverse complement strand
AGCATTTTCCCGGAAGATGGCCGTGATGAATTCTCGCTGATGAAACATGCCGATGTCGCCATGTATCGCGCCAAGGATGAAGGCAAGAACAATTTCCAGTTTTATTCCGCCCAGATGGATTCCCACTTTGCCGCACAGCTGGCACTGGAGTCGGCGTTGCGCCACGCGATCGAGCGCAACGAGCTGGTATTGCATTATCAGCCCAAGGTGGAAGCACGCAGTGCGCGGATTACCGGCGGCGAAGTCCTGGTGCGCTGGCTGCACCCGCAACGCGGTCTGTTGCAGCCGGAGGAATTCATCGCCCTGGCGGAAGAAACCGGTTTGATCGTGCCGCTGACGAAGTGGATCTTGCGGGAGGCGTGTCTGCAGAACCAGGGCTGGAAACAACTGGGTTTGCCCGCCCTTCACATTGCAGTGAACCTGTCGGCGCGCCAGTTCGCCGATGAAAACGTGCTCGACGATATTGCCGCCACGCTTGCCGAAACCGGAATGGACCCGTCGCTGCTGGAACTTTAAATTACCGAAAGCATGATGATGCGTGACATCGGCACCACCGTTGCCGTGCTCTCGGGCTTGAAGTCGCTAGGCATGCGCATTGCCATCGACGATTTCGGCATTGGCTATTCCTCGTTGTCGCACTTGAAGCAATTTCCCATCGATATCATCAAGATCGATCGCTCCTTCATTACCGACGCGCCTGGCGACCCTTCTGACTCGGCCATTGCCGATGCAATCATCGCCATGGGCAAGAGCCTGAAGATCAAGGTGGTGGCCGAGGGGGTGGAGCTGCCTGAACAACTGGCTTATCTGCAAAGCCGGCACTGCGACGAGATACAAGGATATCTGTTCAGCAAACCGTTGCCGGCAGAGGCGTTTCTGGCGCTGTACAGCGCCAATCTGGAAGAACAGCTGGTGCGTTGACACCAGCTTCGGACATCAAGCGACGTCGTCGAGGCGGAAACCGACTTTCAGCGTCACCTGATAGTGGGCGATCTTGCCCTCCTCGACATGGCCGCGCGTTTGCACGACTTCGAACCAGTCGATGTTGCGCAGGGTCTGGCCAGCCTTGAGGATGGCGTTGTTGATGGCGTCATCACTGCCCGTGGTCGAGGTGCCGACCAATTCGACGATCTTGTAGATATGTTCAGACATGCGGTCTCCTGGAGTATGCAGAGCGATTTTAAAATTGCGGCAGTCAAGCGTGCCTTGTGAACCAGCAATGTAACGCATCCGGGCGAGACCGCCTCCACTGGACGCGTGATCATTGTGACCGGTCAAATCACAGCACCTTGAGCGCCTGGGCAATATCGGCGATCAGGTCATCGGCATCTTCGAGCCCGATGTTGAAACGCAGCAGCTGCCCTTGCGCCGGCCAATTGCCACGCATGGCGGCCATGCGGTACGGTACACACAGGCTGTTCGAGCCACCCCAGCTGAAACCGATCTTGAACAGCTGCAGTGCATCGACAAACCGGTCGGTTGCCGCTTCATCATGGCGCTTGTCGAAGATCACCGAAAACAATCCCCCTGCGCCGGTGAAATCACGCTTCCAGTGCGCATGCCCCGGGCAGTCCTCGAATGCCGGGTGCAGCATGCGGCTGATCTCTGGCCGTGCCTTGAGCCAGCCGGCGACCTTGCGTGCGCTGGCATCATGGGCTTCGAAGCGCAGCTTCAGGGTTGGCAAGCCGCGCAGCACCAGCCAGGTGTCGTCGGCCGACACACCCATGCCAAGACGCATGTGCGCCATGGCGATCTTCTGGTTCAAGGCGTCGTCGCGGGTGATGACTGCCCCCATGAGCACATCCGAGCCGCCGGACTGGTACTTGGTCAGCGCCTGCATGATGACATCGACGCCATGTTCAAAGCCGGCAAAGGCAATGCCGGCCGACCAGGTGTTATCGAGCGCCACCAGCGCGCCATGGGCGTGGGCAACGCGGCAGATGGCCGGAATGTCGGGCACTTCCATCGACACCGAACCGGGCGCTTCAGTCCAGACCAGGCGGGTATTGGGCAGAATAAGTGCCTCGATGCCGGCGCCGATCATGGGGTCGTAGTAGCGCGCACTGATGCCGAAGTCGCGCGCCAGCCAGTCGTTGAGGTCGCGATTGGGGTTGTAGACATTGTCGGGCAACAGCACATCGTCGCCACTTTTGAGCAATGCCAGGTCGATCATCGAAATGGCTGCCAGGCCGCTGGGCGCCAGCAGGCAAAACCTGCCGTTTTCGATTGCAGCGAGACGGGCTTCGAGCGTAAAGGTGGTCGGCGTGCCGTGCAAACCGTAGGTATAGCCGCTCTTGTTCTGCCAGCTGCGCGAGCGCAAGGCAGCAACATCCTTGAACAGCACCGTGGACGCATGGTGGATGGCCGAGGGAAATGCGGCAAATCCTTCCGGCGGCGAATAGGAACTGTGGACCAGTCTGGTCTGCAGGGATTTTTTTTCAGTGCTCACACAAACTCCGCTCAGGAATCAATCGTGGACAACCGGCTGCGCAGGCCGGCTTTGAACATCGGCTGCACGGCGCAGCCAGGGCAAGGGTGCGGCCGTGGACCGGCACACCGGTGGTTGCAAAGATCAATCAAGTCAAGTCAAGGCATGATCTTCAGCTGGAACGGCTTGCTCACGCTGCCATCGACGGATTGCCAGGTGCCTTCGACAACATCGCCTTTGCGTGTGCCTTCCCATTGGCCCGAAACTTCGACGCCGTTTTCCGATTCTTCCATCCACAGCGCTTCGCCATCGATTTCACCGGCCAGCAAAATGTGCTGTTTGCCGCCGAACACAAAGTATTCGCCTTCGATGCCATCCTCCGCCGGATTCTTTGGACGCAGGCTGGCCTGGACCTGGGCATCGCCAAGGGTGCCGCGCAAAACCGCCGCCCTGACGCCGGCGGCATTGCCTTCATCCATGCTGCCAGCGGCACGGGCAGGCTGCGCCTGCGGCGATTCATTGGCCTGAGTGGCCTGGTCAGCCGGCCTTGGCTGACCGGCTTGATTGGCTTGATTTGCTTGATTGGCAGTGTGCGCAACATGTGCTGCAGGCGCACTCTGCATGCCCGGCATGGGCGGTGGCAGCGCTGGCGTGCCCTGCCCGCTTTGCGCATCGGCTGCTGCTGCAGGTGCGGCTGCAGCTCCGGCGGCCAGCGCCGACCCGGCGGCGCACAGCATCCAACCGGCCACGGCAAGACACTGCACCACCCGGTGGCGTGGCATTGGCTGCACTCGCATCAGGCCTTGGCCCAGAGGTCGTGCGCATCGGCCGCGGTGACCAGCACATCGACGAATTCGCCAACCTTGAGCTTCAAATGCGGTTCATACGGGGGCTTGACGTACACCACGCCATCGATCTCGGGTGCGTCGGCGGCCGAGCGTCCAACGCCACCGTCACGGTTGACTTCATCGATCAGCACGCGAATGGTCTTGCCGACCTTGGCTTGCAGGCGCTTTTTCGAAATGCCTTCCTGCAGCAGCATGACGCGGCCACGGCGTTCTTCGCGCACTTCCTCCGGCACGGGATTGTCGAGCAGGTTGGCGGTGGCGCCATCGACAGGCGAATACGAGAAGCAGCCAAGCCTGTCGATCTGCGCCTCTTCCAGGAAATCGAGCAGATACTGGAACTCGGCTTCGGTCTCGCCAGGAAAGCCGGCAATGAACGTCGAGCGTATGGTCAGGTCGGGGCACAGTGCGCGCCAGGCCTGGATGCGCTCGATATTTTTCTCGCCATTGGCCGGGCGCTTCATGCGCTTCAAGACATCGGGATGGGCATGCTGCAAAGGCACGTCCAGGTAGGGCACGATGTTTTCGCCATTCATCAAGGGAATGATGGCATCCACATGCGGATAGGGATATACATAGTGCAGTCGCACCCAGGCGCCGTACGATGCAGCCAGTTCACCGAGGGCACCGACGAGCTGCGTCATGTGGGTCTTGACCGGCTTGCCATTCCAGAACCCGGTACGGAATTTCACATCGACGCCGTAGGCGCTGGTGTCTTGCGAAATGACCAGCAATTCCTTGACGCCGGCCTTGAACAGGTTTTCTGCCTCCAGCATCAGGTCGGCAATCGGACGCGACACCAGGTCGCCACGCATCGATGGAATGATGCAAAAGCTGCAACGGTGGTTGCAGCCTTCCGAGATCTTCAAATAGGCATAGTGTTTCGGCGTCAGGCGTATTCCCTGCGCCGGCACCAGGTCGATGAACGGTGCATGGGGCTTGGGCAGGTGCACATGGACTGCATCCATGACTTCACCAAGCGCATGCGGGCCGGTGACGGCCAGCACCTTCGGGTGCACCTTGAGAATGATGTCGTCGCCCTGCTCATCCTTTTTGGCACCCAGGCAGCCGGTGACGATGACGCGGCCGTTTTCACTGAGTGCTTCGCCAATCGCATCGAGCGACTCCTGCACGGCTGCGTCGATGAAACCACAGGTGTTGACGATCACCAGGTCCGCTCCCTCGTAGGATTTGGCTGTGTCATACCCTTCCGCACGCAGCTGCGTGAGGATTTGCTCGGAATCGACCAGCGCCTTCGGGCAACCGAGCGAAACAAAACCGACTTTAGGGACTTCTGTAGTGACGATGGACATGGCGGATGGCTGCAGTGAGCTGAAGAGGATGCGCAAAAAGCGAAGCCGCTATTGTACCTGTTTGGCCTGCGCTGCTGGAATCGGCCCGCCAGGCGCAAGCGCGCAAGCGGCAAGCGCAGCGCAGCGCCATGGCCTGGTCGGCCTGCACGCGAATCTACCGCAGGCCACTGGACGGGCAAATTCTTGCGATCGCGCAACTTCCTTACAGATCAACGTCAATTTCAGGATTGGTCATTGCCTTGAATGGAACTAAGCATTGTCCAAACACACATATATCCAATCTTCCATCGTCTTCGATGGAATACGGAAACAGTGAACCCGATTTATGCGCAGAGAAAGCGGCATTCCAGCACCGGTCGATTGCTGCGGACGATGCCAAATGCCCTGGCCGGTGTGGCTGTTCCACCCCGATTCCGATGTACATTCATTCAACGCCTCGATAGGTGCAGTCACATGGCAATTCATAATCAAGTCAAAATGCCGCAGGATTTAAAGGTCCTGGAAGTTGCACGCAATGACAATACCGCGGCTGCCGGCAATGCGCCCGGACCGACCCAAGCCCAGGCAGCGCCGCCGCCCACCCCGCGCTCAGTTGCAAGCGATCAGGTAGCACGTCACCGGCTTGGCTTGCCACCGTTGACGCCCAGCCAGATACCGCAGGCCAACGACATCATTGCCGACTTGATGAAACAGATCAACGAGTTGGACAATGACTTCCGTGTCGAAATGTACCGCTCGCTTGAAGAGATCGCGCACAACCCGGCAAAGTTCCAATCCGAACTCGCACGCATCACCGAGGAAATCAATAGCGAGACAGCCGCTGCGGCCGCCGCTGCAAGCGCATACTCCCTGACTGGCGCCGACTCGCAAGACAATTCGCCCGCAGAGGATGCAAACCAGGAAAGCGGCCGTAACAGTATCGACAGCTTGATTGCACGCTATTACTATCGGGAAGAAGAAATGGCGTTGCTGGACTCGAGCCTGCAGTATCATCAGCAACAGGAAGCGCAGGGATTGCTGGCGGCCCAGGAGGGCCCGCCCCAGCTTGGGCCGCTGGAAAACATTGACAATCACAAGCCGGGTGCGGCATTCAGTGCCGATATGGAAGCGCTGTTCCCGGATACCTCCAAGTTGTCGCCGGAAGAAAAAGCCGCGACCATCGCCAGGGCCGATGCAGAACGCGCCCGTTATCTTGAAAGCACGGCACCGATCCTGACTTTCAAGGTCCAGGCGATCGCCGACCACCTGATGGAAAAGTTTGGCACCTTCCTCAAAGTCAAGGATGGCGGTGAAAACGGTGACAGGCAGTCGCTTCAGGTCTTGTGCGGCGTGCGTGCCAAGGAACTGCATGCCAGAGGCTATGACACACCATTGAAGGCACAGCAACTGATCGAGGGCATGCTGAAGAGGGATGCGATGCTGCGCATGCTCAGCGGGGCTCTCGGCAGCATCGGGTATGGCAGCGGCGTCGTTGCGGCATTCCAGGGCCTGGTTCCCGCCCTGCAACGAACCAGTCTGCCACCGTTCCTGCAAGGCGTTCTGGCAGGATTCTTGATTACCGCTCCTGACAAGGGCATTGCTTCAGGCTTTCTTGCCGTAATTAACCCAATGCTGTACAACGCCGCAAAAACAATCGAATTGCCTGCGCTGCTGGAGTCGCTGCCACCGAAATGGCGCACCGTCATCGTCTCGGCCGTACTGGCCGGGGTACTGACGACAACAAAGAATATTGCATTCCGACTGTTGGTAGGACAAATCACCGTACCCGACAGGAAAAGGCATTTGTGGGTAGACAGCATGCTTGACTGGACCGGTGCTGCCGTGTTTGCCGCCTTGGGAAAGAAGTTGAACCATGCCTTGCTGCTCAAGCCAACGGAGGGCATGAACTTGCTGGCTCAGCCTGATTTTCTCAAGAAGGTCGAAACGCATACGACCACGACACCCGCCCGCAGCGTGACCGATACCCTGAAAAACGTCTACAGCGATGCGGCAAGCAAGTCGGTCAAGTTTGCCAAGGGCAGTACCAACGCCGCGCTGTTGCCATCGAATTACCTCAACGCAATGTGGTGGGGAGCCATGGTCGGTCTGCTGGTCTACAGTTTCGACAAGATCGACAAACGCCATGAGATACCAGGACAGAGCAACCATATGGGCCATTTGCAGGCGCTGGAGCGTAACCTGGACGTATCCGCTCTGACAGGTGTGCTGATGTTCGTGACGACCTTGCTTGCCCAGCTCGGTCCGCTGGATCACCTGCTGGCCAGCGTGCGCGCCAGGGTGACTTCGCTGGGTCACAAAAACCCGCAGACGAAGGCAGAAGAGATCGAGATGCATCGCATTGAAGATGTCACCGATGAGCCCGATGATGTCCAGGTGCACTGATTGACAGATAGGGGCCCGGGGTTTGAGGGCCCCTTGTTCTTCTGCAGGCGCAGGAAAATGGTTCAGCAAGCAAATTGCCGGCACCTCAGCGGAGAAACAGGATAAAGGTCAGGGAAAAGGCTGCCATTTTTGATGCCGCTGCGGTTGAGATTGAGGTTGCTGCGACGTACGCTGCTGTTGAGACTGAGGCTGCTGCTGTTGCGACTGACGCTGCTGATGCTGCTGATGCTGCTGCGGCGACTAAGGCTAAGGCTAAGGCCAAGGCTAAGGCTAAAGGCTAGGCCGAGGATGGAAAATCGGCCGCAGGTTTGACAAACAGTTCAAGGCGCGATTGACCAGCACGGCTGGTCCAAACGCGCACCCTGTCCAGCTTAGCGCGCCAGTCTGCGCAACAATTCCGCGTGCCCATTTGCCCGGGTCAACACCGCACTGGGCATGGCGGGCAGCGCCACATCTTCCAGCGCCTGGCGGCATTCCCGATGCTGTGCAAGAAACCGTTTGATTTCACCATTCAGGCGGTCCACATTCAGGGCCGCAGTCGGCAGGCCGATCTGGTAGACCGCCTGCGTACCCTGTTGCTGCAGCGAGAGCTCTCCCTTGCCGGTGCCGAGCTTGAGGAAATTCAGCGACAGCATGGTTTCCAGCATGGCGCAGCGCTGCGCCGGCGCCGCCACCAATTCGATGACGGACATGTGCAGAAACAGCAAATCGGCTGCCTCGTTGTATTCGAAGCACAGACGCAGCCCACCTGCCAATGGCATCACGGCCCGGTTTTCATGGCCGAAGCGCAGGTCGCTGATGCCTTCGCGTACACCGACTTCTTCCAGCATGCGGCTCAAGCGGTCCAGTTTCATACAGGTATTTTGAATCAGTTTCATCGCATCACCCCGGAAAATGCCTTGCCATCAAATTGCAATTATGCAAACTTTATCGGAACCTGAGCATAAGTGGAGATGCCGAGATTTTAGTTCCGTTTTGATAACAAACGGCAGGCCCGGAATTCAGCCGCCAGGCGCTGTGCCCGTACGCTGGCGCAATTGCTCGAAAAAACAGACGGCGGCACTGGCGGCGACATTGAGTGATTCGATCTGGCCCAGATGCGGAATCACCACCCTGCGCGTTGCCAGCGCCAGCAATGCCTGCGACACACCCTGCCCTTCATGGCCAAACAGCCAGGCGACCGGCTGGCGCAGATCGGTCTCGAACAGGCTTGCTGCGGCATGTGAACTGGTTGCCAGCACCGGCACGGCTGCGTTGCGCACCAAGGGTTCCAGGTCCACGTTTTCATGGATGTCGAGCACGAAATGCGCTCCCATGCCGGCGCGCAAAACCTTCGGTGACCACGCAAAGGCAGTACCAATGCTGCAATACACGGCCGCCACCCCGGCGGCAGCAGCGCTGCGCAGGATGGAGCCAAGATTGCCCGGGTCCTGCAGGTTGTCGAGCAATACCACCGGGCGCGCCAGCACGGCATCGAGCTGCGGCAAGGCGCGTGCAGCTGGTGTATCGATGGCAAACAGCACATCAACGCCATGCTCGACCTGGCTCAAGGCATGGTAAAGGGCGTCCGGCAATACCAGGCACAGCGCATGGGCAGCTTCGCAACGGGCCACGATCTCGGCCACCTCGGCATGCCGGCGTGCACCCTCGCCCACCACGCACACCGCCGGTGCGCCGCGCTGTTCGAGATAGGCCTGGCACAGATGAACACCATCGAGCAGCGTGCGGCCGGCCTTGCGGCGGGCCTGCGAACTGGTGGCGAGCTGGCGTAATTCCTTGTACTGGGGATTCTCGCGCGAGGTGATCGACTTCATGCCGGCACTCCCGCAGTCAGTGGCAGAGCGGCCGACAGGCTCGCCTCCAGCAGCGCGCGTACCGGCGCATAGCTGCGGCGGTGCACCGGCGAGACCCCATGCTGGCGCAGGCGCTCCAGATGCAGCGCGGTTGGATACCCTTTGTGCTGGTCAAAGGCGTAATCCGGGTACAGTGCGTGCAAGGCCAGCAAGGCGGCGTCGCGCGCGGTCTTCGCCAGGATCGACGCAGCGGAAATCGCCGGCACCTTGTCGTCGCCCTGGACGATGGCTTCGGAACGCACGGTGCAGACCGGGCAGCGGTTGCCATCGATCAAGGCCAGGGTTGGCAGGTGATGCAGGCCCTCGATGGCACGGCGCATCGCCAGCATGCTGGCCTGGAGAATGTTATGGGTATCGATCTCTGCCTCGGTGCAAAAGGCAATCGACCACGACAAGGCCGATTCCTTGATTTCCTGTGCCAGGTCGTCGCGCCGGGTGGCAGTGAGTTTTTTCGAGTCGCGCAAGCCGGCGATGGGGCGCGAGGGATCGAGGATCACCGCTGCGGCATACACCGGTCCGGCCAGCGGTCCGCGGCCGGCTTCGTCCACGCCGCAGACGACGTCGTCGGGAAAGTCGAACAGCGGCAAAGTGGCAATGGTGACGCTGGCGGTGGTTCGTTTCATGATCAGCTTGATTTGGTACGCGAACGGTCGATCAAAGCCAGCACGGCCTGGGCACTTTCGGCCGCCGTATTGCGCAGCAGGCTGTGATGGATGTCGACAAACCGGCGCTGCAAACGCGCGCGCAAGGCATTGTCGCTCAGCTGCTGCCACATGGCATCGGCAATTTTTTCCGGTGTGGCTTGCTGTTGCAACAGTTCCGGCACCAGGAATTCGCGCGCCAGGATATTCGGCAAGCCTACCCACGGCTGGTAACCCATGTGGCGCATGATCTCGTACGAAGCCCGCATCATGCGATAGGCAATCACCATCGGTTTCTTGAACAGGGCCACTTCCAGCGTGGCGGTGCCCGATGCAACCAGCACCGCATCGGCTGCCGCCAGCGCGGCGTGCGACTGGCCATCGAGGATCTCGATATCGACATCCTGCAAGCCGGCCTGCTTGATGAGTTCAATGAAATATTGTTTTTGCCGCGGTCCGGCCATCGGCGCGATGTAGCGGATGGTCGGATCGCGGCGCGACAGCAGCCGCGCAGCGCCGACAAAGGCGGCGCTGTTGTACTTGAGTTCGGACATCCGGCTGCCAGGCAGGATGGCAACCACACGGGACGCCGGCGGCAGCCCCAGCGCGGCCCGTGCCGCAGCGCCATCGGGCACCATGGGAATGATTTCGGCCAGAGGATGGCCGACATAGGTACAGGGCACGCCGGCCTGGCGATAGATTTCCTGCTCGAACGGGAAGATCACCAGCATGTGATCGACTGCTTCGGCAATGCCCTTGAGGCGCCCGCCTCGCCAGGCCCAGATCGATGGGCTGATGAAATGCATGGTCGCAATGCCGGCGCGTTTGAGCCGCCGCTCCAGCCCGAGATTGAAGTCGGGGGCATCGACACCGATGAACACCGCCGGCTTTTCCACCAGCAGCCGATCGCGCAAGGCGACTTGAATCGCCTTGATTTCTCGATAGTGGGCCAGCACTTCGAACAGGCCGCGCACCGCCAGCTTGTCCATGCTCCAATCGTTGGTGAAGCCATACTGCGCCATTGCCGGGCCACCAATGCCATGCAGGGCGGCCTGCGGCAACAAGGGTCGCAGACCCGAGAGCAGGCGGCTGGCGAGCAGGTCACCCGAGGTTTCCCCGGCGACCATGGCGATGGTGGGCGCGGCTGTGAGCGCACCGATGTGGCGCGCGGCAGTCTGCGGCGCAGGCGCAGCGTGCATTGCGCCCGGCTCAGCGGACGATGCCACGCGTGGACTTTTCCAGGAACGACCGCAGCAGTGCGAAATCGGCGCCGTGTTCGCCCTGCTCGGCGGCCTGGGCATTGAGTGCGGCCTTGGCTTCATCGAGCGTGAGTCCCGACTTGTAGATCTGCTTGAATGCCTGGCGGATGGTGCCGATGCGCGCATTGTCGAAGCCGCGGCGCCGCAGGCCTTCCACATTCACGCCACGCACGGCCACCGGGTTGCCGGCCACAAGCATGAACGGCGGCACATCCTGCGTCAGGCTGGTGGTCATGCCGACAAACGCATGGTCGCCTACCTGGCAAAACTGGTGAATGGCGGCGAAGCCGCCGAGAATCACATGGTCGCCGATATGCACGTGGCCGGCCAGCGTGGCATTGTTGGAAAATACCGTATGGCTGCCGACCTGGCAATCATGCGCAATGTGGCAGTAGGCCAGGATCAGGTTGTCGTTTCCCAGGCGCGTGACACCTGCATCCTGCGCCGTGCCGAGATTGAAGCTGCAGTATTCGCGTACCGTGTTGCGGTCGCCGATCTCC
Source organism: Janthinobacterium lividum (assembly GCA_050954505.1). GTDB lineage: Bacteria > Pseudomonadota > Gammaproteobacteria > Burkholderiales > Burkholderiaceae_D > JAQGMO01. The sequence goes on along the minus strand of JBPBPY010000410.1, from coordinate 1,189 downwards.
AGCCGTGTCGGCTCGCCGCCATATTTCTTGTCCTGCGGTGCAGCGCCAATCGAGCAGAACTGGAAAAAGGTATTTTCCACTCCTATGGTGGTATGGCCCTCGATGACCACATGCGGTCCAATGCGGCTGCCGGCGCCTATGCGCACATGCGGGCCGATGAGTGAATACGGGCCGACTTCAACCGATGGATCCAGTTCGGCACGGCTGTCCACCAGTGCCGTCGGATGGATGCGGGACGGCAAGGACATCAGGCTTCCACTTGGCTGGCGGCGGACTTGTCGGCGCCGCGGTCGGCGACAGTGCCTGTGCCACTGGCAGCGTCATGCTGTGCGGCCTGGCCCGCCATCGTGCTGTCGCTTGAACTGCGGATGGTGCACATCAACTCCGCCTCCACCGCAACCTGGCCATCGACCGAACCCTTGGCCTTGAACTTGAAGATGCCGCGCGCCGAGCGCGTGAGCTCGACTTCCATGTCGAAGCGGTCGCCGGGCACGACCGGGCGCTTGAACCGGGCGCCGTCGATGCCGACGAAATACACGATTTCGCTATGGTCCGGCTTGCGGCCGGCCGACAGGAATGACAGCAAGGCCGCCGTCTGCGCCAGTGCCTCGATCATCATGATGCCCGGCATGACCGGCTTGTGGGGAAAATGGCCGTTGAAGAATTCTTCGTTGATGGACACGTTCTTGAATGCCGAGATCGATTTTCCGGATTCCCAGTCGACCACGCGGTCCACCAGCAACAGTGGATAACGATGCGGCAGGTAATCCTTGATTTGATTGATGTCGAGGCTATTCATGGTGATTCATTTCTTTAGGTGAGGTGCGCCGGTCCCTGGCAGCGGATCCTGCAGATCGCGCTCGGCTTCTTGCTTCGAATCGGGTGGCAGATCGAATTGTTTGGACAGGGAGCGGACGGTTTTTTCCAATTCGCGAATTTTCTCACGCATTGCCGGCAAATTGCGTACCAAAACCGCAGATTTTTCCCAGTTCGCATGTTTGGTCACCGGATAGAAACCGGTGAACTGGCCAGGCTCGCCAATCGAATGCATGACCAGGCTGCCCGAGGAGACATGGACGCGGTCGGCAATGACCAGGTGGCCGGCGATCATGGCCGCGCCGCCAATGCTGCAATACTTGCCAATGCGGGTGCTGCCGGCAATGCCGGCACAGGCGGCCATGGCGGTATG
>JBPBPY010000406.1:0-12411 GCA_050954505.1 Janthinobacterium lividum | reverse complement strand
TCGTCACGCCGGCCATGCATGCGCGCGTCATGCGTGAAATCATCCTGCCGACCGTGCATGGCATGGCCAGGGATGGCATCGTCTTCACCGGTTTCCTGTATGCCGGCCTGATGATCGATGCCCAGGGCAACCCGCGCACGCTGGAATTCAATTGCCGCATGGGCGACCCGGAAACCCAGCCGATCATGGCGCGCCTGAAAACCTGCCTGGTGACCGTGATGGAACATGCCGTCGGCGGCACGCTCGACAAGATCAAGCTTGAATGGGACCGGCGCACGGCGCTGGGCGTGGTAATGGCTGCAGCCGGCTACCCCGACACCCCGCGCAAGGGTGATGTCATCACCGGCATTGGCGAGGAAACCACCGACTGCGTCACCTTCCATGCCGGTACCGTGCTGGAAAAGGGTGTGCTGAGCACCAGCGGCGGGCGCGTCCTGTGTGTGGTCGGCCTGGGCGACAGCGTGAAAATGGCGCAAAAGCAGGCCTATGCCGGCTGCGAGAAAATCCGCTTCGACGGCGCGCAGCTGCGCCGCGACATCGGCTGGCGTGCAGTCAAACGGCACGCCTGATCCCTGCATTGCGCGTCAGGCTGGACAACCAGGGTGGATGATCCCGGTCATGGCGCCATCTGCCCTGGACAGCTAACTGGTATTGGTGTTCTGTCGCCAGCAGTAAGGCAGCACTCATTGCTGCACGGTGCACAGTCAGGATCAAGCATTAACATCAAGCAGGGAGCATTTGACATTGCTTGATGTACACCCAGCATTCAGCATTCAGCAGTCAGCAGTCAGCACTCAGCACCAGCAACACCAACAGCAACAGCAAGACAATCTCTTGCACTGATCGTAAGAGTTTGTTAATTCGTGAACCATTCGTTTTGAAGTGGCACTCAAGCTCGAGCCGTAAAACCCGGCCTTTACCTTGACCAACTTCACGAATGTTCATGATGGATCCGACCCGCATTTATTCCCGCAGCCTCTCCTTCTCTTTCGATTCGCCGCCTCCCGCAAACACGACCGGCCGTGCAGCACCCTACCAGATCCGCACCCGCGCGATGAACCCGGCTACTGCGCTACCGGTACCGGTTTTGGAAACCAACACCGAAATTGAAACCGGCGAAGCATTGATCCGGCGCGTTCAGACCGCGCTCGATCCGAATGCCCCTGCCACCCAGACCCAGCAGCGGCTACGAAGCTCATTGCTTCGTTTGCGCAGCGTACTGTGCACCGCCATTACTGCGCAAACGCTGGACATGCGTTGCGAGCGGCGCGTGCGCGACAGTCTCGACCTGCCAGGCACGCTGGTTGCGCAATGCCATGCGCTGGCCGATCGTGCGCAGCTTGCCATCCGCTGCTGCATTCTCGACAAACATCTGCAGGCCTTGCCGGAGGGATTGCCTGCCGAGGGCATGGAGCATCTGGTCATTCCGGATTACGCCGGGCGCCAGATCGATCTGCGCGCGCTGGTTGCCAGGCAGGGCCGGCAAGCGCGCGTGCTGCTGCTCAATCCGGCCTGCCTGGAAACCATCCATGCCGATGCCAGCCTGGTCATCAATATCGTCGGCGCGGACCAGTCGCAGATCTTGCGAGCGGCGCCGCGGCAGGCCGGAGCGGCCGGGGATGCCGAAGCAGACCAGCCAGCCGTCAACAGGCAGACCACACCCGCGCTGGCGCTTTTCCGCCTGGGCCGCCAGGCACCCGCGAGTGCCAAGGTGTTCTCGACCTGGCTGCAGGCCAACAGCCACCATGCATTCATCACCACGGCAAATGGATGGCGCCTTGCCGTTGCCGACATCTTCCAATCCATGCAGGCAGCCAACCTGTCGTCGCTGGCCGCACAGCTGCTCTCGCGCACCAGCGAAATGGCGCTCGAATTCGCCATTCTTCCTGACGCCGGCAGCGACGGCGGCACCTGGTTCCACATCCACTGGTCCGTCGACACCCAGGCCGGCATGCTGAAGACTTCGTCGCTTGAACAAATGGTGCAGCACAGTTTGCTGATGATGCTTGGCAAACATGCCTTCATCGAGCATTTCGAAACCGGCGACGGCCTGTGTACCATCAACATCTGGCCCCACGACACTGCCCGGCTGGCCGAACAGGTTCTGGCCACCGGCATGGCGCCTGCATTGACGTTGGCCGACCGGAATATCGTGCTGCTGCCGCCCGGCGATGTCTTGTCCAATCCGGATCTGCTCGAGACTTTGGTCAGAGCCGACATGGTCGACGCCGTCGCGGCGTTCTGGGACAACGGCGGCATGAGCGATATAGCCAAGTGCAATCTGCTGCTGGGCACCGGCGCTGGCGCCCCCACGCCCCTGCAACTGGCGCTGGCGCTGGACCAGCCGGACATGCTGGTCTGCCTGATCAATACCGTCGATGGCCTGGAGTTGGCCGAGCACATAAAACTGGAAATTCTCTGGGCCGGCCGGGAACAGGAGGGCCGCATGGTCTGTGCCTTCGAACAGGCGTGTGGGCACCGCGACTTCCACATGGCCCTGGTCTATCTGAACGCCATCCATGCCTGCGACATCAGCGACGACGGCAAAAAGATGCTGATGAGGGGAACAGTGCTTCCCGACAGCCGCCCGGCAGTCACCGAGTTGCTGTGTTCAGGCCACGTCAATGGCCTGGCCAATGCAGCACTGGCAATCCAGGCGGCTTACCTTCCACTGCTGTGGCGCATGGAACTGCTGGCCAGTCTTGATTTGCAGGCAGCGGGCGCGGATGCATCGGTAGCGGCAGAGCGCGCGTGCGCGGCGCTGCTGTTCGACGTCATCACCACGGCTCAGCAACAACCGCCGCATAGGGAACAGAGCCTGTTCGCATAGCCGGATCGCCAGCCGCACGGCCGCGTGCTGTACAATCGCGAGAATATTTTGCGTGTTTCGTGCACGTCTTCTCCATCTTCACACGACCGGCCGTGACTTCATCCCAACCCAGCCCTTCCGCCGTCAAAGCCTATCTGCTGGCACTCCAGGCGCGCATCGTCACTGCACTGGAAGAATTTGATGACAAATGTTTTGTTACCGATAGCTGGCAGCGCCCGGAAGGCGGTGGCGGCATTTCGCGTTTGATCGAGGAAGGTTCGGTCCTCGAGCGCGGCGGCGTGGGCTTTTCACATGTGCTGGGCAGCAAGCTGCCACCGTCGGCTGCGGCCAACCGGCCCGACAATGCCGGACGCGGCTGGGAGGCGATGGGCGTCTCGCTGGTGCTGCATCCGCGCAATCCCTACGCACCGACAGTGCATTTCAATGTACGGTTTTTCAGCACCACCGCCGACAATGGCGAAGCGGTGTGGTGGTTTGGCGGCGGCATGGACTTGACGCCCTATTATGGCTTCGAAGACGATGCACGCCACTTCCATCAAAGCTGCCGCGATGCGCTTGCACCGTTTGGCGACGATCTGCATCCCCACTTCAAAAGCTGGTGCGATGAATATTTCTACCTGAAGCACCGCAAGGAGCCGCGCGGCGTGGGCGGTATTTTTTTCGACGACATCAACCAGCAGGGTTTCGACACCAGCTTCGCCATGCTGCAAAGCGTGGGCGACAGTTTTCTCGGCGCCTACCTGCCGATCCTGCAGCGGCGCCAGCACATGGCGTATGAAGAGCGCCAGCGCGACTTCCAGCTTTACCGGCGCGGACGCTACGTGGAATTCAATCTGGTGTTCGATCGTGGTACCCTGTTCGGCCTGCAGTCGGGCGGGCGCACCGAATCGATCCTGATGTCGATGCCGCCACTGGTGAAATGGCGTTATGACTGGCAGCCGGAAGCCGGCACGCCGGAAGCGGCGCTGTATACCGACTTCCTGGTGGCGCGGGATTGGCTGGCGTGAGCAGTACGGCACCGCGCTGCATTGCGCTGCTCGGCGGCAGCTTCGACCCGGTTCACAATGGCCATGTGGCACTGGCTTCGCTGTTTGCCAAGCTGCTGGTGCCCGATGAATTGCGCATCCTGCCGGCCGGTAATCCCTGGCAGAAAGACGGCATGCAAGCCAGCCCGGCTGACCGCATCGAAATGGCACGGCGCGCGTTTGCCGGCCAGGCGGTGCCGGTGGTGATCGACGAACAGGAAATTTTCTGCTCCACGCCGACCTATACGATCGAAACCCTGCGTGCGCTGCGCCGTGAACTGGGGCCGCAACCGGCCATCGTGTTCCTGCTTGGCGCCGACCAGTTGCTGCGCCTCGATACCTGGCGCGAGTGGCAAAGCCTGTTCGATTACGCCAGCATTGCGGCAGCATCGCGGCCGGGCTTTTCCATCGATACCCTGCAACTGCCGCCGGCGGTGGCGCGTGAATTTGCACGCCGCGCCGCCACGCCGTCGCAACTGCGCAGCACAGCGCATGGCTTGACCTACCTGGCGTCGAATCTGGCCGTCGATGTGGCGGCGACGGAAATACGCGACTTGCTGCAAAACGGCGCACCCGATTCAGCGCTGGCGCCGCTGATACCGGCGTCAGTGCTAGACTATATTCAACAACATAACCTTTACAAAAGCTAAATGGACATCAAAAAACTGCAAACCCTCGTCGTCGACGCCCTCGAAGATGTCAAGGCTCAAGACATCGTCATCTATGACACCACCCACCTGACCAGCCTGTTCGACAGCATCGCCATTGCCTCGGGCACCTCGAACCGGCAAACCAAGGCGCTGGCATCGTCGGTGCGCGACAAGGTCAAGCAGAATGGCGGCGACATTGTCAGCATTGAAGGGGAAGACACCGGCGAATGGGTGCTGGTGGATCTGGGCGACATGATCGTCCACATCATGCAGCCGGCCATCCGCGCCTACTACCGCCTGGAAGAAATCTGGGGCGACAAGGAAGTCAAGTTTGGCGCCGCCAAGCGCATCTCCAAACGCACGGCTTCGGACTCGGAGGAGGCCGCGCCGCGCAAGGTCTCGCGCCACCTGGCCGCTTCGCAAGCAAGCGAAGATGACGACAGCGAAAAGAAATCAGCCGCGCGCAAAACCGCCAGCAAGACCGCAGCGAAAACTTCCGCCAGGCCGGCCGCGAAAAAAACCGCAACCAGGACTGCCGTGAAAACCGCGTCGGAAACCATCAGCGAAAAAGCGGCGGTCAAGAAAGCGGCGCCGCGCAAGACCGCGGCCAAGACGCCGGTGGGCAAGACGGTCAAGGTAGCCAATACCAAGACGGCAACCGAATACGCCAAGTCGGCACCGGCCAAACGCGCGCCACGCGCTGCCGCTGCAAAGACAGCCAAGGCGCCCAAAGCCGCAGCCGAAGACTGATCGTCGGGCATGCAGCTGGTGATTGCGGCAGTCGGCCACAAGATGCCGGCCTGGATCAGCGAGGGCTTTGCGGAATATGCCAAGCGCATGCCGGCCGATTGCCGCATCGTCCTCAAGGAAATCAAGCCGGTGGAACGCTCGGGTGGCAAGAGCGCTGAAACCGGCATGGCGCAGGAACGCCAGCGCATCGAGGCAGCGCTGCCGAAAGGCACGCGCATCATTGCGCTCGACGAACACGGGCGCGACCTGACCAGTGTGCAGCTGTCCCGGCACTTGCTCAAGTGGCAGCAGGGTGGCACTGATGTTACATTCCTGATAGGCGGTGCCGACGGCCTGGACCCGGCTCTCAAGGCCAATGCCGACATGCTGTTGCGCATTTCCAGCCTGACCCTGCCGCACGGGATGGTGCGGGTGCTGCTGGCCGAGCAGCTCTACCGGGCCTGGTCGATTACCCAGAACCACCCCTACCACCGTGTTTGAAACGCCAGGCGCAAATACGGCAAGCCGTGTGCCCTGGCTTTCGGCCAGTGGCCCTGGGCGTGGGCGTGGGCGTGGGATGAAACACTGGTGGGCGCAAGGCGAATTGCCCCGTCTTGCACCGCCGGCATTGCCACCTGAAGCCGCCCCACCAAGAGCGTGAATGACCGTCAACGAACGTGATAGTGCGACCAATGAAAACCACAGAGCCGTCGATCTACCTGGCATCAAAAAGCCCGCGCAGGCGGGAGCTGCTGCGTCAGCTTGGCATCGAACCTGAATTGATGCTGTTGCGCGACGACCCCAGCCGCGGTGCGGTCGATGTCGACGAATCGGCCTTGCCTGGCGAAGCCGCGCACGACTATGTCGCGCGGGTCACGCGCGCCAAAGCCATGGCGGCCCGGCACTTCATGCAGGTGCGCGAATTGCCGGTGCGGGCCATTCTTACCGCCGACACCATGGTCACGGTCGATGGCGCCATTCTCGGCAAGCCGGCCAACCGCGCGATCGCCTTGTCGATGCTGCGCCAGCTGGCTGGACGCAGCCACGATGTATTGACCAGCGTGGCGCTGACAGTCGGCGACCAGGTGCATCAATTTACCCAGCGTTCCAGCGTGACCTTCGCCGCCCTCTCGGAACAGACCATGCTTGGCTACTGCGATTCGGCCGAGCCCTACGACAAGGCTGGCGGCTATGCCATTCAGGGGCATGCGGCGCGCTTCGTGCGCACGCTGTCGGGCAGCTACTCGGGCATCATGGGCTTGCCCTTGTTCGAGACCGCGCAGTTGCTCGAACAAATCGGCCTGTTGCCGGGCTTTCCCGCCAGCGCAGCCGCTTTGGCACCTGCCACCGCACCGAGCGCTCTGGCGGCAAGGAAGCAGGCAGCATGAGCGAAGACCTGTTAATCAATGTCACGCCGCAGGAAACCCGGGTTGCCCTGGTGCTTCAGGGTGCGGTGCAGGAATTGCATATCGAACGCGCCACCACGCGCGGGCGCGCCGGCAATGTCTACCTCGGCCGCGTGGTCCGTGTGCTGCCTGGCATGCAGTCGGCCTTCATCGACATCGGACTCGAGCGCGCAGCCTTCCTCCATGTGGCCGACATCTGGGAAGCGCGCACGCATGAAGGCCCATCGTCGGCATCGGTGCCGACGCTGCCGATCGAAAAGCTGCTGTATGACGGCCAGGCCATCATGGTGCAGGTGGTCAAGGACCCGATCGGCACCAAGGGCGCGCGGCTGTCGACGCAGATTTCGATTGCCGGGCGCATGCTGGTGTACCTGCCGCAGGATCCGCACATCGGCATTTCCCAGCGCATTGCCAAGGAAGCCGAGCGCGAGCAGCTGCGCAAGAAGGTCCAGCGCCTGCTGCCGCCCGAGGAGCGCGGCGGCTTCATCATCCGCACCATGGCCGAGGACGCATCGGAGAGCGACCTGCAGCGCGACATTGACTACATGCGCAAGACCTGGGCCACGATTGCACAGAAGGCCAAGACCGTGCCTGCGCCTCACCTGCTGTACCAGGACCTGAGCCTGGCCCAGCGCGTGCTGCGCGACTTCGTCGCCGATGAAACCGCATCGATACAGATCGATTCGCGGGAAAACTTTCTCGCCCTGCAGGAGTTCGGCAAGATCTACACGCCTTCGGTGCTGCCGAAGCTGATGCACTACACCGGCGAGCGGCCGCTGTTCGACCTGTACGGCGTGGAGCTGGAAATCCAGCGCGCGCTGGGGCGGCGCGTGGAATTGAAGTCGGGCGGCTACCTGATCATCGACCAGACCGAGGCGATGACCACCATCGATGTCAATACCGGCAGCTTTGTCAGCGGCCGCAATTTCGACGACACGATTTTCAAGACCAACCTGGAAGCCGCCCACGCCATGGCGCGCCAGCTGCGCCTGCGCAATCTCGGCGGCATCATCATTCTCGACTTCATCGACATGGAAAATGGCGAGCACCGCCAGGCCGTGCTGTCGGAACTCAACAAGGCGCTGGCGCGCGACCGCACCAAGATGTCGGTCTCGGGTTTTTCTGCACTCGGACTGGTGGAAATGACCAGGAAACGCACGCGCGAGTCATTGGCCCACATCCTCTGCGAGCCCTGCCCGGCTTGCGATGGCAAGGGACAGGTCAAGACGCCGCGCACCGTGTGTTTTGAAATCCTGCGCGAGCTGCTGCGTGAAGCCAAGCAATTCAACCCGCGTGAATTTCGCATCCTGGCTTCGCAGCTGGTGATCGACATGTTCCTGGAAGAAGAGTCCCAGCATCTGGCGCTGCTGGGCGACTTCATCAAGAAACCGATTTCACTGCAGGTCGAATCGACTTACCAGCAGGAGCAGTACGACATCATCCTGATGTAGGACCGGCGCAGGAAACGCCGATGCGCTGGTTCAATGGACAGCAGCGACGGCACTGCATGAGCATGATTTACCGGCCCAGCGCCTGGCCAAACTCGGCCAGAATCTGCTGCACCGTGAGCAGCTGCACCGGCTTGGTCAGATGCCGGTTGAAGCCGGCATCGACCGAACGCTTGCGGTCTTCTTCCGTTCCCCAGCCGGTCAAGGCGATGAGATAGGTATCTGCATGCTGCGCCAGGGCGCGGATGGCTTGCGCAGTTTCATAACCGTTCATGCCGGGCATGCCGATATCGATGAACATGAGGTCCGGGCGAAATGCCTCGATGCGGCCCACTGCCTCGGCGCCGCCATTGGCAACCTCGGCCTGGTGGCCGCTGGCTTCGATGATCATCGCCAGCGTCAGGGCCGCATCGGCATTGTCGTCCACCACCATGACCCGCAGCGCGCCATGTGGCGGGCTGGCAGCGTCCGGGTGCGTGCTGCCGTCGCTGCCGGCCAGCCCTGACGAATCAGCGGCGGCAGCCAACGGCAGGCGCACCGTAAACGTGCTGCCCGCATTGGTGCCGCCACTGCTGGCACTGGCACTGCCACCATGCATGCCCACCAGGTGGCGCACCAGCGACAGGCCTATGCCCAGGCCACCCTGCGACAATTCCAGACTGCGGCCGATCTGGCTGAACATGTTGAAGACCTTGTTGAGTTCATCGGCCGACAGTCCAACGCCGCTATCCGACACGGCGATGACGGCCTGGTCACCTTCCCGTCTGGCAGTCAAGCGGATCTGCCCACCCGAAGGCGTATATTTGGCTGCATTGTTGAGCAGGTTGGCAACCACCTGGACGATGCGGGTGACATCGACATCGGCCAACAGCGGCTCATGCGGCAGCTCGACACTCAGGGCATGCTTGCCGCCTTCGATCAAGGGCATGCTGGTTTCGATGGCACTGGCCAGCACGCTGGTCAGGTCGGCACGGCTCTTCTTCAATTCCATCTTGCCGCCGCTGATGCGCGCGATATCGAGCAGGTCATCGATCAGGTGAACCATGTTGTCGACCTGCCGTTCCATCATCGCGCGCACGGTGCCAACCGCGGCGGCGCTGTCGCCTTTCATGCGCATGACACTCAAGCCGCTGCGAATCGGCGCCAGCGGGTTGCGCAGTTCATGGGCCAGCGTGGCCAGGAATTCGGTCTTGCGGGTATCGGTCTCGGCCAGGTCATCGGCCAGCTTGCGCAATTTTTCCTCGGAGGCCTTGCGCCCGGTGATGTCGGTAAACAGCAGCGCCACCTTGCTGCTGCCTTGCGCGCCGATCCGGGTGGCATACACATCGAACCAGCGTCCCATGGCACTGGCCTCGCTCTCGAAGCGCACCGCTTCGCCAGTCTGCGCCACGCGTCCATAGGTCTCGATCCAGAAATAACTCAGCGCCGGGATCAGCTCCTTGACGGTCTTGCCGATGCCATCGGTAATGCCCGTATGGGTTTCGAACATGCGGTTCATCTGGATGAAACGGTAATCCGCCGGCTTGCCCTGGGTATCGAACAAGATGTCGATGACGCAAAAGCCCTGGTCCATCGATTCGAACAGGGTGCGGTAGCGCTCTTCGCTGGCCAGCAAAACCGTCGCCGTGCGGCGGATTTCCAGCTCCGCCATTTTGCGATGCGTCTGGTCGACACCGTGCACCAGCAAACCGGTAATCTCGCTGTTGGCGTCGCGCAGCGGCATGTAGACAAAATCGACATAGCGCTCCTCCGGCGCCATGCCTGGCTGGCGCTGCAGCGTCAACGCCATGTCGAACCCGAAATAGGGCGCGCCGGTGTGATACACACTGTTGAGCAGTTCCTCAAACCCTTGCCCTTCGATTTCCGGCAATGCCTGATGCACCGGCAAGCCGACCAGGTCACGATTGCCGACCAGCTGGAGGTAGCGGTCATTGACCATCTCGAACACATGCTCGGGTCCGCTGAGCACGCACATGAATGCCGGTGCCTGTCGAAAGATATCGGCCATCCGGTCGTTTGCTGCCCGCAGTTCCCTGAGCAAACGTTCGCGCTCGCTGGCAATCTCGACTTCACCGGTGATGTCGGTGTGTGCGCCTATCCATTCGATGACATTGCCGCCAGTCTCGAGGATGGGCACGGCCTTGACGGTCATGTGGCGATACTGACCATCGGCACGCAGAACGCGGTGCTGGCCGATATAGATGCTGCGGATTGCCCGCGCCTGGTCCCATGCCGTGGCAGCGGCTTGCCGGTCTTCGGGATGCACTGCTTCGAGCCAGCTGGCGGGAAAATGCTGTGGATTACCTTGCCCGGTAAACGCCGCCCAGCCCTCCTGATGGATGACAAACAAGCCGGAGGCCGCACTGCTCCAGACAATGGCGCTCGTTGCCATGACCAAGGTACGGAATCGCTCCTGGCTGGCAAACAGCGCGGCCGTCACAGTTGATGGTGCAGGTGCCGGGGTTTCGTTAGACATGGGAATGGAAAAAATCGCCAGATTCAAGCTGTCAGTGTAAGGAAGCCAGGGGCGGGAGAAGAAGTTACCTTTAAGCAATTAAGCCCTGGCAAATGCTGGAAATGATTTTACCGCGTAACCTGACTTCCTTGACCTAAGGAAATTCCAAAAGCTGGGCATCTGTTGTTGCCAAACAATTTGGATCGTTCTCGCGAACGACTTTTATTGACACTAAGGAATCGTCGAAATTTGCATCGAGCTGTGAATGCTGAGGCAATTGGCAATTATTTACAGACTTACAGGACGCCAACGCTGCAATGCAATCCGCTCATTGATGAGACGCAGCAATGCCAGCGGGGTCAGCGATGTGCAGGAACAGGCTGGAACAGCGCGCTGCAGGGAAGCCGAAATGGGAGGCGATGACCAGGCTCGACAGCCAGCGTGACAGCGGGGCAGCGATGCGTCGCCTGCCTCCGGTGTATCAATGTGCCGCAATACGTGGTGGATCAGCAAAATTGGTGATCAGGAAATCTTCCATCAAGCCGCGCCGCAAGACTTCGCCCTCTCGCCATTGCCAACTTCGCCTGCCTTCCCGGCAATCGGTCCGAGTTCGAGAATGTTACCGTTCGGATTTTCTTCCACCGCCAGGTGTTCGCCCATCTGGAGGTCACCGCGCACGCTGTTGGTGATGTCTTCGGGGCGGGCCATGGCAAACGCGACGAGCTGGTCGGCAATCACGGTTTGTTCTGCAGGCGACTCGGCAGCCGGTCTCAATATCTTGGTTTTGAATCCGAAGCGTTTTTTGTTTTCCATGATGGCGTCGCCATCGATGCATTTTGCAGCAGCGAAGATTTTGCTGGCCAAGAGGTCATTCATGTTTTTGGAAAACTGTTCCACCGTCAAATCCTCGGTGAAGATTTCTTTCAGATTGTTGACGCCCTGCATATGGATGATGCGTTTCCTGGGATCGTCAATTCCGCCAGCATCGGCCGCCAAAATTTTCTTGCAAAGACCAAAAATGGCGTTGCAATTCCAGATCTCGATATTTTTTCGCGTTGCAACGATGGTTTCGAGTTTGCTCTGCTTGATGAGTTCGATGAAGCGTTTTGCCGAGCCAGGGGTAACGTCGCGTGGCGTCGGTTTGCCATCACTGCCTTTTTCACCGCGGTTTTGCAGCGTGACGAAATTCTACACGATGCCCACGCCCTGGAAACGGTCGAACAGGGTCTTCAACTTCTCTGGTTGTTTCACGTCGATGTTGAACTGCCCGGCATACATGATCATTTTTGCCTGGTAGTGGCGGAAATTTTTCAGCCTTGCCTTCATGTATCTTGTTCAGTTCCACCAGAATCGCAACGATTGCCTCTGCATCATCGGGTTCCATATCATGGGCGATAAGCAGCGCTTTCTGGTTTTTCAATGCAAAGTTATCGGGCGTCAGGCTTTTTGGTGCCCCACCGGGAAATAGCTTGCTGCGCCGGGTTGCATCGGTTGCGGCGGATTTCGGCGCCGACACGGTTTCATTGCTCACCAGTGGACGAAACTGCGTATGCGTTGGAGCATCGCGTTCGGAAGGCAGCGACGGCACGAACGCCGATGGCGAAATGGTGGGAAACATGGCAGGTATCCAGGGCTGGCTGTCGAACCTAAGTGGTGTTTGCCCATGGTATGGTTCCATCTGCCTTGCCGCCCCGGCAGAGGCTGGTCGCGCTGTCAGTTCGGCATGATCAACCGCAGCTTGATTGCCTTTGAAATCGCTTCTTGGCGTGTGCGCACATTCAGCTTGCGGTTGACGTTGCCAATATGAAAATTGACGGTCGGTTCCGAGCAGCTGATGATCTGTGAGGTTTCCCACGACGTCTTGCCGC
>JBPBPY010000312.1:0-12465 GCA_050954505.1 Janthinobacterium lividum | reverse complement strand
ATCAGCCAGCCGGCCGCCAGTTTGTAGCGCCCATCTTCCTGTCGATGGCTGACCAGCGCAGGGTGGATCGCCCGGATTGCTGCACGCTGTTCTGCACTGACCACGGGGTTCTTGAAGAAGCTGCCCGCGTTGCCGATGCATGCCGGGTCCGGCAGCTTGCGCCGGCGAATTGCCATCACGGCGGCGCCAATGTCCTGCGGCGTTGGCGAAACCAGATGCTGGCTTTCCAGTTCGCGCGCGAGTTCGGCATAGCCAAGATTGGCTGACCAGATTTTGGGCAGTGCAAACGTGACGTCGAGAATGACAAAGCGGTTTGGCTGCGCATGCTTGAAAAAACTGTCGCGATAACCGAACTGACAAGCCTCGCGCGTCATGCTGCCGACTTCGCCGCTGTCGAAGTCGAACACGCTGGCAGCATGGAAACAATCCTTCAGCTCTGCGCCATAAGCGCCAATATTCTGCACTGGCGAGGCCCCGACGCTGCCGGGAATCAGCGCCAGGTTTTCCAGCCCGCCAAACCCGTGGGCCAGCGTCCACAGCACCAGGGCATGCCAGCTCTCCCCTGCCTGCGCGCGCACATACACGAACGAATCATCTTCCGCCACAACGCCAATGCCCTGGCCTGCCATGCGTAGTACCAGGCCGGCAAAATCTCCCTTGAGCACGATATTGCTGCCACCACCCAGTATCAGCCTCGCCATGCCCCTGAATTCGTCGGCGGCTTGCACCGCCTTCAGGTTATCAACGCATTGAATCGTCGCGAGCGCATGCGCAGAGGCCTGCAAGCCGAAGGTGTTCAAGTCGGTGAGGGGCGCGTGGTACTGGATGGCAGGTAGCTTGTGCATGGCGCGCTGATTATAAAGCCTTCAACGTCTGCAGCACGTCCGTCATGATCAGGTCCAGCAGCTTGGTTGTTCCTTTCTGGAGGCGCATACAAGATGTCCCGTTCCGGCGACACCTTTGTCTCCAATACGTCACAGGTTGACAACTTCCGATTGATACCCATCGCTACAAGCCTTTAAACTTTCGGTTTCTGGCGCTTCGGGTCCGATAGCTCGCTTGTCGTGTCCGCACTGGTTGCGCACAGATTGCGCACTGACTGCGCACTGGTTGCGCGCTGGTTGCGCACTGACTGCGCATTGGTTGCGTACTGGTTGCGTCCTGGTTGCATTCGGATTGTCTTCCCATTACTGCCCGTCTGCACATCGCTTGAATCATCAACCAGTTTGATTTCACCGCCCTCTTCCTCTCGCCTTGACTGAAGCGGATTGATCGCTGACCCGGAGACCTCATGAATGCACGCTGCCATCGCATCCTCTTCAACCGCAAACGCGGCATGCTGGTGGTCGTGGCGGAGAACGCCGTCAACCAGGGAAAGTCGGCTGGGAACAGCCGCTCGGCGTCGCGCGATAACGATCTGCCCGCTGCCGAAACACTGTGCCTTGGCGCAATCAGGCCACTGACATTGCTGGTCAAGCGTTTGTTAGCCGCTGCATTGCCGGCAACTGCCTTCGCTTCGCTAGCCAGCGCGCAAATCGTCAGCGATCCACGCGCACCAGGCCAGCAGCAGGCCACGGTGCTGGCAGCGCCGAATGGTGTGCCCTTGGTCAATATCCAGACCCCGAGCGCCGCCGGGGTCTCGCGTAATACCTACAGCCAGTTCGATATCCAGCAACAAGGCGCGATCCTCAACAACAGCCGCAACAACATCAGTACCCGGCTCGGCGGCTTCGTGCAGGGCAATCCCTGGCTTGCCAATGGTAGCGCGCGCGTGATTGTCAATGAAGTCAATTCCGGCAATGCCAGTCAGTTGCGCGGCTATGTCGAAGTTGCCGGCCAGCGCGCCCAGCTTGTCGTGGCCAACCCTTCCGGGGTCTCCTGCGATGGCTGCGGCTTCATCAATGCCAGCCGCGCCACCTTGACCACCGGCGCGCCGGTCTTCAATGGCGGCAGCCTGGAGGGTTATCGCGTACACGGCGGCACGGTGCAGGTCGATGGCCTGGGCATGGATGCAGGCAGCACGGACTATACCGAAGTGATTGCCCGCGCCGTGCAACTCAACGCCGGCATCTGGGCCAAAGAACTGCAGATCCTTGCTGGACCGAACCAGGTGGCGGTGGACGCCAACGGTACAGGAAGCAATCTCACCGGCCAGCTGGCAGCCAATGGACCGACGCCCGCGTTTGCCATCGATACCGCCTTGTTGGGCGGCATGTATGCCGGCAAGATCAAGCTGATCGCCACCGAGCAAGGCGTTGGTGTCAGCCAAGCCGGCAAGCTGTATGCCGATATTGGCGAAGTCGTCATCACCGCGGACGGCAAGCTGGTGAATGCCGGGCAAATGAATACGGGCAGCCTCCATATCGAGACGCATGGCGGTATCGAGAACCGCGGCGGCATCTATGCGGCGGGGTCAGCCACACTCACCACGGTTGGTTATCTCGACAATCATGGCGTCATCGCGACCAAAGACAATTTGTCGCTTGATGTCAGCGAGCGGCGTGGCGAACTTGTCAGCGAACCCAGCCGCGGCCTCGGTGGCGCCAGCAGTATCGTGACGAACGGCACCAATCTTGGCGGCATCAATGGCACCGTCAACAGCTTGCCCGGCTCGGTCCTCGCCGCCGGCGTGTTGGGCAACGCTGCGCCCGGCGCTTCAGCACATTTGACGGTGACGGCAACCCAGGGCATTACCGCAGCCGGGCGCAATTTCAGTACGGGCAATCAGCTTTGGCAGTCGCGCACCATCGATCTGGCAAACAGCGAGACCACAGCCAACAGACTGGCAATCTTCTCCAACAGTGGCGACATCGGACTGGTGAACAGCAAACTCTCGATTGCCGATGAATTCTCCGCTCAAACCAATCAATGGCTGCGCACCGACGGCGCCACGATTACCGCGGGCCAAATCAACGTCGGGGCGCTGACGCTGTCAAACGCCATGGGCCAGATTTCAGGCGCCGGTCCGGTCAGACTCACGCTGGGTACGCTGAACAATCAGGGCGGCCTGATACAAGCCAAAGGAGAGCAAAACCCGGACCTTATCCTCAACGCCAGCGGTCTCATCGACAACAGCAAATCGGGCCAGATCTTTGCCAGCGGCGAGCTGAAAATTGGTGCCCGCAGCGTTGACAACACCGGCGGCCAGATCACGGCCGGCAAAAGCCTGTCGGCTGCGAGCGTGGAAGCAATCGATAACAGCGCCGGGTTGCTGGCTTCAAACCTGGGCATGCGGATCAACGCGGCTCGAATCTCCAATCGCGCTGGCACGGTCGCTTCACTTCATCAAGATATCAACATTGATGCAAGCGATGGTCTCGACAATGATTCCGGCAGTATCAGCAGCGATGCAGCGCTATCCATCAAAGCGGCAGCGCTGAACAACACGCAGTCGGGGCAGATTGTCAGCAACGGCGCTGCCACCATTCAGATCGTCAGCAACGGTGCTGCCATCAGCAATGCCAGATTGCTTGATAATCGTGGCGGCCAGGTGCAAGCGCAGGGTCCGTTACACATAAACGTCGCCGGCAGTGTCGACAATGATTCCGGCCTGATGCGCTCCAGCCAGGATCTGCAGATTACCGCGGCGGACATAAAGAACAGCAATACCCAGGCGGACGGCAAGGGTCTGGAAGGCAAAGACATTGTGCTCAGTGCCAAGAGCATCGGCAATCGTTATGGCGCCATCCGTTCGAACACTGCCACCCTGATCACTTCCAGCGGCACCATCGACAACAGCAGTGGCTCGCTCAGCGGTGGAAAGCTCTTGAACATCGCTGATCAGTCGCCCGGCAAAAGCCTGGCCATCACCAACACAAGCGGTTCGATGATCGCCGGCCAGCAGTTGACCATCGAGGCCTCAAGCCTGACCGGCGAGGGCAAACTGTCGAGCCTGGGCAACCTCGGCATCACCTTGATCCAGGACTTTACCAACACCGGCGCCGTGATCGCCGATGGCAGCGCCAACATGCACATCGCCGGCAAGCTGGTCAACCAGTCGATTCTTGCAGCTGGCAATACGCTGGCCATCGACGCGGGCAGCATCGACAACCAGGTCAACGGCGTCATCCAGGCCGGCACAGTCGTACTTGCCGCCCGCGATGCCAACACCCTGACCAACCGCGGGCTGATCGATGGCGCCGCCACTACCATCAATGCCATCACCCTCGACAATGCCGGCACGGGCCGCATCTATGGCGACCACCTGGCCATCGCGGCCGAGGCGCTCGTCAACCATGCCGAGAATGGCGTTGCAGGCGTGATTGCTGCCCGCGAGCGGCTGGACGTCGCCGCAAACACGATTCGCAACCAGGAACATGCGCTGATGTTTTCTGCCGGCGACCTGGCCATCGGCGGCGCACTCGATGCCGACCATCACGCCACGGGCCAGGCCAGCACCCTGGAGAACGCCAGTGCCACCATCGAAGCGCTGGGCAACGCCGATATTGCTGCGGCCACCATCGATAACCGCAATGACGATGCGCAGTTTGCCCTTACCCAGGTCACTGTGGGCAAGGAGCACATTGTCGACTACCAGGGTGCCGGTTCTCCGAATCGCTACCGGGAGGGAACGCCAGGCGTGAGCCTGTTTACCAACGAATCGCTGCATCTGCTGACGCCGGAAACCTGGTATGAAGACTGGATTTCCTACGACTACACCCGCACCACCACGGAAACCCGCATCGCCCGCACTGACCCTGCGGTGATTCGCAGCGGCGGCGCCCTGAACTTCAGCGCCAACACCCTCAATAACGACAAGAGCCAGATCATTGCCGGTGGCGCCATTACCGGCAAGGTAGACCAGCTCAACAATAGCGAAGTCGCCGGACAGCGGGTCATCACGGAGGAAGGCACCCTGGTCAATCACTGGCGCGACCACCGCCGCGGCATTGATGAGTCAGGCTATGACCGTGTGCCGCTGCCCTACAAGCCGGCGCCGGCCGTCCAGGCCATCGCATTGACGCCATCGGTGTATCAGCAGAACACCAGATCCGACGGCAGCGGTACGCAGATCGCTGCGCTGTCCAGCGTCACGGTGGAGCAACATCCCGACACTGCACACCCTGCCGTGCAGAACAGCCAGATCGTCACGCCGGTGATCCAGGTAATGGCAAACGCCAGGCAAAACGGCGTTGCCGGCGTTGTGCGCAGCGGTGGCATCCATCTCAGCCTGCCCGACAATCGCCTGTTCAATGTCATGCCGAGTCCGGCGAGCCGTTACCTTGTCGAGACCGACCCCGCATTCACGAATTACCGTAATTGGCTCGGCTCCGACTATTTGTTGAAAGCACTCAAGCTCGATGTCGACGCAATCCAGAAACGCCTCGGCGATGGCTTCCATGAACAAAAGCTGATCCGCGAGCAAGTCGCACAACTGACCGGGCGCTGCTTCCTGGAAGGCTACGCCAGCGATGAAGCGCAGTATCAGGCCCTGCTCGACAACGCTGCCACAGTGGCCCAGGCCCAGCAACTTGTGCCGGGCGTGGCGCTGAGCGCCGCACAGATGGCGCAATTAACCACCGACATCGTCTGGCTGGTGGAGCAGGAAATCATGCTGCCCGATGGCAGCACCACCAAGGCGCTGGTGCCACAACTGTATGTACATGTTCAGGACGGCGACCTGCAATCGGGCGGCGCCTTGATCGCCGCAGAGAACATCAAGCTTGACGTCACCGGGAATCTGCAGAACGGCGGTACCATTGCCGGGCGCCAGATCGTGGCGCTGACTGCGGACAATCTCGACAATCTTGGCGGTCGCATTCTCGGCAAGGACGTCCGCGTTGAGACACGCACCGATCTGAACAATATCGGCGGCACGATTGCAGCGAGCAACAGCCTGTTGGCCCAAGCCGGCCGTGACCTGAACGTCGGTTCAACAACCAGCACGCAGACCAATGCCCAGGGAAGCCCGACCAACGTGAACCGTGTGGCTGGCCTGTATGTCACGGGCAGCAATGGCACCTTGATTGCCAAAGCCGAACGCGATGCCAATCTGACCGCTGCAGCCATCGTCAATGGCAGCGCTGCTACAGGACCAGCAAATACCGGTGCAGACAGTGGGCCAGCCGGTGCATCGGGCGAACCGGCTGGTAACACCTTCATCTCGGCGGGCAATGACATCAAGCTTGGCACGGTGACGCAAGCGCAGGACAATCACTACGCCTGGGACGGTAAGAACAGTCGCAGCGACAGCAGCACAGCCGACACCGGCACCGCGATTCAAACCCAGGGCAACCTGGCCTTGAAGGCCGGCCACAACATCGAAGCCAAAGCCGCTTACGTCACCAGCGCCCAGGGCGATTTGACGGCCGTTGCCGGCAATGATGTCATCCTCACCGTCGGCCAAAGCCGGCAAACGGTCGATGAAGCACACCAGCGCAAGGGCCGCACCGGCGGCGGCGCCAGTCTGACCATTGCCACGCACGACAAGCTGGACCAGACCACAGCACTGGCAAGCACGTTCTCCGGCAAGACCGCCACGGTCGTGGCCGAACACGACATCAAGGTTACGGGCAGCAATGTCGTCAGCGAGGCCGGCACCACCCTGGCCGCCAAAAACGATGTCACCGTCGAGGCGGCCACCAATGCCGATGCAAGCAGCAACAGCCGCATGGAAAAACGCTCCGGGCTGATGAGTTCCGGCGGCTTTGGCTTCACCATCGGCACCCAGCAACAGAACGTGGACCAGACCGGTATCAGCACCACGACCGCTGCGTCAACCATCGGCAGCACACACGGTAATGTCGTCATCAGCGCCGGCAACCTCTACACCCAGCAAGGCAGCGACGTTCTGGCGCCGCAGGGCGATGTGGCCATCAAAGCCAAACGTGTGCTCGACCAGGAAGCACGTGAGACCCGCAGCCAGCAAACGGAAACGCGTTCCAGACAAAGCGGCTTGACCGTGGCGGTCACCAGCCCGGTCATCACGGCAGTGCAGACTGCGCAGCAGATGAGCCAGGCCGCCAGCAATACCAGCGACTCACGCATGCAGGTCCTGGCCGCCGCCAACACCGCCATGGTCGGCAAGAACACGGTAGATGCAGTGCGTGCCGGGCAAGGTGAAACGGTGAATGGGCGCGACAACCAGATCGTCATGCAAAGGAATCCCGATGGCTCGGTGGTTTCGCGTGACGCCACGGCCGCCGAACGCGCAGGCGGCATCGATGTCAGTGTCAGCCTGGGCGCGAGCCAAAGCAGCAGCAGCGTCGTGCAACGCAGCAACAGCGCACGTGTATCAAATATTTCTGGAGGCAACAACGTCAGCATCACTGCCACCGGCGCAGGCCTCGATAGCAACATCATTTTGCAGGGCACCAAGGTCAAGGCGGGCAACACGGTCACCACCGAGGCCGACAATGAAGTCCGTTTGCTGGCAGCAAAAAATTCCAGCGAACAGCACAGCAGCAACCAGAGCAGCAGCGCCAGCCTGGGTGCCAGCCTGGGCACCAGTGGCTTCCTGGTGACCGCCACCGCCAGCGGTGCGCGCGGCAATGCCGACGGCAGCGATGTGCGCCACGACAACGCCCGCATCGAGGCTGGCAAGCAAGCCATCGTCAAAACCGGTGGCAACGCCGTCCTTGGCGGTGGCGTGATTGCTGCACCACAGATCACGGCCGACATCGGTGGTGAATTGATCATCGACAGTCTTCAGGACACCAGCAAGTTTGACAGCAAACAGAAAAGTCTTGGTGGCAGCTTGTCGCTGGGAGCTGGCAAGGCCAGTGGCAGTCTCAACTATGCCAACGGCAAGATCAACAGCGACTTTGCCAGCGTCGCCGAGCAAAGCGGCATCAAGGCCGGCGATGGCGGTTTCGACGTCAAGGTGCGCAATGGCACCACGCTCAATGGCGGCGTGATCACCAGCGCACAAAAGGCCATCGACGAGGGTCTGAATCGCTTCAAGACCGGCGGCGAACTGATCACCAAAGACATTCAGAACAGTGCTCATTACAGTGCCAGCAGCATAGGCGTCAACCTTGGCAGCGGAATTGACCCGGCCGGCAAACTTACGCCCTGCGGAACCAGTGCAGGTATCGGCAGTGGCAGCGGACATGCCAGCAGCACCAGCAAGGCTGCAATCAGCGGCATTGCCGGCGACAAGGCCGCACGCACGGGCGACAAGCCAACCGGCATTCAAAAGATCTTCGACGCCGACAAGGTACAAAAGGACGTCAACGCCCAGGTGCAGATCACTCAGACCTTTGGCCGCGAAGCCAGCAAGGCCGTGGCCGACATCGCCGAGAGCAAGATCAATGAACTGAAAGTCCAGCAGCGGTCCGAGAGCGATCCGAGCAAGCGCGAAGCACTGGCACGCGAACAACTAAAGTGGGAAGACGGTGGCCAGTACCGGGTTGTCATGCATGCGGTAGTCGGTGGCTTGACCGGTAATGTCGAAGGCGCACTAGGAAGCGCCGCCGCGGCGAAACTGGCACCGCAACTCAACGAGCTTCAAGAGAATCTGACCACGCATTTGCAAACTGCCGGCGCCAACCCCACAGTTGCCGCTGGAGTAGCCCGTCTGGTCACCGGGTCCACCGCCGCGGGCATCGGCAGCATCGCAGGCGGCGGCAACACCGCGGGTGCAGTCACCGCTCTCAACGAGGATGCCAACAATCGGCAGCTCCATCCCGACGAGCGCAAGTTCATCGAAAAGAAAGCAAAGCAACTGGCAGCGACGTCCTGCAAAACAGGCGACGCAAAATGCTCGAACTTGGCCCAGCGCTACTGGAGCGAGCAGTTGACTGCCGAAGCGGAAGCTGCCGACGACAGCAGGCTGGCAAAGTGGCGCCAGGACTACCTGCAGAAAATCGCCGCCACCGGCCAGGCGCCGAACCTGGAAGGCAGCACCAGCGGCGGCGCAGCAAAATATCTCGACGACGCCCGAATAGCCCGAAGTGCGCTCGACGAAGTAAGAGGCCAAACCATCCGTGGCACCGATGGAAAACCAATCACCGCTGCTGATGGCCAACTTACCTATTTCAGTGGCACCGAGGCGCAGCGCAAAGATTACTACCTGTACCTTGAGCCTCGTACCCCGTCCGACAACAAGGTCAGCGTTAATGGCAGCACCGATGACCTGGTATCGAAACAGACGCTGATGCAACGACGGCAGCGCGATGACGCGAGGCTGGAAACGTTGAGTGTTGCAAACGGCGGTTTGGAAACGGATTACCTTGGCGACTTTTTGCTTGGTGGACTTGCAGGGGAAGCGCTCACGACAGGCAGAGCAGCAGTAAAGGCCGTAGCCAAAACCAATGCCGCCAAAGCAGGAGGGGTAGCTGGAGGAAAAGCGGGTCAAGCACTAGCGGACGAAACGCCGAAACCGCTGGGAACAGCTTCAGGTGCAACGGACGATACCGTAAATTCTGCCGCGAGCCTGAAAGTCAATCCGCCACTTACAAACGATGCCTCGGAAGCTGCGAAGACGAATCTTGCCAGCATTGCCAAAACTACGTCAACTTCCGAAAATTCTGCCGTAAGGACAACTCTTAAAAACGATGCGAAATCTGATTCGCAAGTAGCGCAAACAAAAGTATCATTGTCGGAAAGATCAAGTTCAGGAAGTGCAAGTGGATCGTCAGCGGAAGAGATTAAAGCATCACTAGCCGCACAAATAACTGAACTCAGGTCCAAGTTGCCATCCGATGCAAAACGAGGTGGCAACATGGGTATCGCAGAAATTGACGTACCTGGAGTTCCTGCCAAAATGGTGGCTTCAAGTCGAATTGATCAGCCCACAATCGATAAAAAAAACTTGGATTTGTCGGCCTTGATAAAAAAATTTTTGCTAGTATGCAAATTAGAATTGAAAATGGCCCTTTAGTCGATCGAGCAATAGATTCAGAGGCAAAAATACTGAACAGTATCTCAGCGATTCTTGGAGAAAATAGATCAGCGGCTGGAAGTATCAACCTTCTAACAGAGCGTGCACCGTGTCAAAGCTGTACAAATGTCATCGAGCAATTTCGGGACAAATATCCGAATATTTTGTAACAAGTGATGGATAACAGTGGAGTAATGTTACGGCGATTAAAAAAGGAATAATGAGATGGAAGAAAGGGTACGCTATCAAGAGATGCGATCTTGGTTACTTAATTGTTACTACAATTACTGCAGGAGTAAATTAATTGGCCAGCGGGACTGGGTTGCGGAGGAAAGCGAAACAGCCTATGCATATGACCAATTTTCAAACGCCTTTGACAGTCCACTTGAAAATTTAATGCTTGAGGTTCTTTCATTAATACTTGATGGCGGAAGATTTCCCCAATTTGGAATTTATCATCGCACTAAAATTGCGGAGATTTTGCGGTTTTCGAATCTGAATGATTTGCTGGCCGATGTACATGCAGTAGAAGCTGAAGAATTTTTACAGGACATGAAAATTCTCCAATTGATTTAATTGAAGTGTGCTTTACATGAAATCGGGCGAAATTCGCCGAGTTAATGCAGACCAATGATCTCGATTTTTTACTCCAAGATGTACCCATTGATGAAAAGCGGGAATTTCTCTATGACATACGGGTTCTAAAGCTATTGCCCGCTTCGCAGTAAACTTGAGTTTGGATTCTGCTTTTTTTATAAATTCCTAAAATTATTTATACCATTTAGGGCGTTACACAGGAAATACCATTCACCCTGGTTAAAATCATCCCGGATCGACTTTAAACATAATTTCTTTTTAAAGTGCGTATCTGAGTAATTGTTTACAGGTTTGGCCTGAGATAGCCCACTAGATGACCGGACAAAGTTGATACCCTATACTTACAGATAGGAATACGACAACCAATACGACAAGGATGAAGAAGCACACGATCGAAGTGACTTCAGTTTCCGAGGAGCGCCAACGGCGCTGGTCAGCGGAAGAGAATGCGGCTTTGGTACGACAAGGCTACGAACCCGGCATGAGTGTGTCGCTGGTGGCCCGTCAGAGCGGCGTCGCGGCCAGCCTGTTATTTAACTGACGCAAGCTCGAGCGCGAAGGCGCTTTGACAGCGGTCAGTGCAGGTGAGTCGGTCGTTCCAGCCAGCGAGCTTGCCGGTGCCGTGCCCAAATCGCCCAATTGCAGCGCATGCTCGGCAAAAAAACGATGGAAGTCGAGATTCTCAAAGAAGCTGAGGAGATCGTCAGGAAAAAAAGTGGATTGTGCGCTCACCATTATTAAACAACGACGACCAGTAAAGCTGGTTTGCCAAGTGCTGGGTGTAGTGCGCTCGAATGTGCATTTGCGGCGGCATTGTGACGATGATGGGGTCGACCCCCGTACTACCGACATTGAAGATCCAATGTCAGATGCAATGCTGGTGAATGCAATCAAGGCAGAGATCACGGAATTGCCAACGTACGGTTATCGGCGCGCAGGTGCACTGGTCAATCGTACGCGCGCGCTGATCGGTCTGAACCTGTGAATCACAAGCGTTTTTACCGTGTCACGTGAGTCAATGCTTTGCTACTGTCCAAGGCGCCTAAGCGACGCCAGAGCAGCCGGCCGCATGACGCAAAGGTTGCGGTCGGAAAATCGGATTTACGCTGGTGTTTGGACGGATTCGAAATCGCTTGCGACAATGGCGAAGTGGTGACGGGAACCTTCAAAAAGGATTGCTGTGTCCGTGAGATCATTTCCTGGCAAGTCCATCCGCATTCAGCATTGAAATATAAATCACCTAGAATGTTCAAGACTGAGCGAGTGCGCCAGCCTCAGGATTGGCGCAAATTAGCGAATATGCTGTGTCTGATTACACCGGGGCAAGATCAAAATCAGTATTAAAAACGTGGATATGTTGGGAGATGTTTGGTTACTAAGAAGGACTTGTCGAGACAAGCAATTCATCATAAACGTGTTCAAGGATTTTTTACTACGGGTGATGTATCTGAAAAACATCTAGGTTCAGTTTTCCACCGATACGCGGCAAGATCAGCAAAATAGTTATCTCCACAACGTTGTCTGGAATGTGCAAACCTTGAACAGTGCATTTACTGCATCAAAACTGCATGCATATCATCCCCTAAGCTCGAAAGAAATATTTGAATATTCTTTTTCCAAGTATTGGAGAACGGTGGAGTGATATCACCACCATTGCAGGAGAAATAATCAAATGGAAGAAAGAGTTTCCTACTCCGAAATGCGCTCTTGGTTACTCGATAGTTGTTATCGATACTCCAAGGGAAAATTAATGCGGCATCAAAATTGGAAGATCTGTGAAAGTGAAATCGGCTATGCATATGATGGACTGTCAGATGCTTTCGACACACCAATCGAGAATTTGATGCTCGAAGTCTTGTCAATATTTCTCGAAGGGGCCGGTATCCAAAAGCAGAAGAATATCATCGCTCAAAAATCGCTGCAATTCTTGAAAACTCAAATTTGAAGGATTTGCTAATCGGTAGTTGTCAACAAAGATGTCGCGTCAAGTCATGCTGCTTTTCGTAATTCTTCTGGCAGTTTCCGCTCCGGATTTAGCCAGACTT
>JBPBPY010000422.1:0-12505 GCA_050954505.1 Janthinobacterium lividum | reverse complement strand
GGCCTCGCCGCGGGCGAACTGCTGCATCGCTGCCTGCCCGCCGAACTTGATCATGCGGCCCACGCCATGCGGCACCGCCTTTTGCTGGTGTCGTGTGCGTTGGCCAGCAACTTCCCCGATCTCGATTTGATCACCACCGGCTTGCTGCCGGCGCCGCTGGGTTACCTGCTCAACCATCGCGGGCATACCCACACGCTGCTGTATGCAATCCCGCAGGCTTTGCTGCTGTGCGCGTTGCTCTGGCTGTTGTGGCCCAGTGCGCGAGGCCTGCTGCGGGCCAGCAAGCCAGCTCGCCTGGGCCTGGCCTTGTCCGTCACCATCGGCTTTGTTTTGCACCTGGCAATGGACCTGCTCAATTCCTATGGCCTGCATCCGCTGTATCCCTTCGATGCGCGCTGGCTGTACGGCGACACGATCTTCATTCTCGAACCGATGTTCTGGATCGGCTTTGGCGTCCCGCTGGCAATGATGGTGCGGCGCCCCGCAGTGCGCACTGCCCTGCTTGCACTGCTGCTTTTCGTGCCGGTGTTCTTTACAGTCAAAGGGTTCCTGTCGTGGTATTCGCTGGTCTGGCTGCTGGCGCTTAGCGCCGGGCTGGCCGCACTGCAATACAAGGTGCGCCAGGCCAGCGGCACACGTGCGCTCGCAGGCCTGCTGGCAGCATTCGTGACGCTCGGCAGTTTCATCGCCATCCAGACCGGCGCATCCCATGCCGCACGCCTGGCAGTGCAGCGCGCATCGCTGGCCAGCGATCCCGGCAGCCAGTTCCTCGATGCGGCCATGTCGGCGTTTCCCAGCAACCCGGCATGCTGGTCGTTCGTTTCGGTAGCCAAAAACGAGCGGGCCGGGAGCTACCGCCTGCAGCGCGGCATCCTGAGCCTGCTGCCTTCCTTGATGCCGGTGGCAGCCTGCCCCGCAGCGCTGATCGACGACGCGGCGCAAAAGCCGCTGACCAGGGATTCAGCCGCCATCGTCCTGCAGGCTACCCAACAAGGCAGCCTGGCGCGTCTGCGCCGGCTGGACCAGGAAAACTGCCACTTCGCTGCCTGGATGCGTTTTGCCCGCATGCCGGTATTGGAACCGGACCAGGCCAGCGACGCGCGTTTCGACAACGGCCTGCGCCAGAATTTTTCGACCTTGCGTTTCGAAGATTTCAAGGAGCGGCTGTGTTCACCACACATTGCGCAATGGGGAAAGCCCCGGCTCGATCTGCTTGATCCTGCCGCACCTTGATGCGCTGGTCGTGCACGGCCGAATGCTGGCGCTGGCACTGGCAATGACACTGGCGCAGGCAGCAGTCTTTAATCAACCAAAGTCGATGGGAATGAAGATCTTGGCCGCATCACGTTGCACCAGCAGTGCCACGTGTTTGCCCGCCTTGCTGGCCAGTGCCTTCAATTGCTCTGCGCTGTTGACGCTGACGCCGTTCATCGACAGGATCACGTCGCCCGGTTGAATGCCCGAGCGTGCTGCAGGTCCGCCCGCATCTTCAACCAGCAAGCCGCCGCTCACGCCAAGCTGGCCCGACTCCTGTTTTTCCAGCGGCCGCACTGCCAGTCCCAGACGCCCCTGTTCACGCGCACCATCGCTGGCAGCAGCCAGGCTGGCGTCCTTCATCTTGCCAATGGTGACGGTGAAACTTCTGGATTCACCATTGCGCAGCACCTCGATTCTGGCCGCTGATCCCGGCTTGATGCTGGCCACCAGCGAAGGCAGATCCGAAGACGATGCCACCGCTTGTCCATCGAGCTTGACGATCACGTCGCCGGACTTCAAGCCGGCGCGCGCTGCGGGCCCATCCTTTTCCACTTCGCTGACCAGCGCCCCGCGCAAATCCTTCAAACCGAACGACTCGCTCAGCGCCTGGGTGATTTCCTGCACCGAGACACCGATGCGGCCGCGGCTGACCTTGCCGTTTTGTACCAGCTCATCCTTGATACGGGTGGCCACGTTGATTGGAATGGCAAACGACAAGCCCTGGTAACCACCGGTCTGGCTGTAGATCTGCGAATTGATGCCGATGACTTCACCGCGCAGGTTGAACAGCGGCCCGCCGGAATTGCCGGGGTTGACCGCTACATCGGTCTGGATGAACGGCACATAGGTATCGTCAGGCAGCGAACGCGACTTGGCGCTGATGATGCCGGCCGTGGCCGTGTTCTCGAATCCATATGGCGAACCGATTGCCAGCACTGGTTCACCGACCTTGGCTGCAGCGGGATCGCCGAATTTCACCACCGGCAAATTCCTGGCGTCGATACGGATGACGGCGATATCGGTCTGCTTGTCCACCCCCAGCACCTTGGCCTTGAACTCACGCCGGTCGGTCAGCTTCACGGTCATTTCATCGGCGCCTTCGACCACATGGGCATTGGTGAGGATCACGCCATCAGCGCTGATGACGAAACCCGAACCCTGGCCACGCATCAGTGGCGTATTGCGCTGGCCGTGCGGCTGCTGACCGGGCATCTGGCCAAAGCGGCGCAGGAATTCCGACAATGGGTCGGCAGGGTCGAGCTGGGCCGATTCACCCGCAGCCGCACGATGGGCCTTGCCCAGTACGCTGATGTTGACCACGGCCGGTCCGTAGCGGTCGACGATGCCGGAAAAGTCAGTGGCACTGGCCAGTCCGGTGACAACGTTGGCCGCCTGCGCCGGCATTGCCGGTGCAGTGCCGGCCGTGGTCGCCGGACTGGCTGGCGCGGCTGGCGTCGTTGACAGGGCAATCGCCGGCACTGCAATGGCGCCGCCGTTGCCCGCGCCTGTCTTGATGAAGTGCGCATAGCTGCCAGCCGAGGCTGCGACGATGGCAGCGGCAACGGCAGTGCGAACGAATCCGATACGTTTCATGAACATGCTCCAGAGATGGTTGAACCGGCGCTGCCGGCGAGCTTACCCGCAACATGGAGCACATCGTAACGTCACAAACTTAAACCAGACTTAAGCCGGCTGCGCATGGTCGAACCGGAACGAACCAGCGTCGATTCACGCAGGGACGCCAGCCCCTTCCTTGCCCCCTGTCGGACAATCGCGCAAATTCAACTGGCGGAGCATCCTCGTTGTACTGCATCGATTGCCATCGGGGCCAGCAGATCAGGAACCTGTCTTCCTGCCGGCTGCAAACGCAACCGTTGCGCGCAGGCCGGGCGTGGTATTTTCCAGCCTGATGCTGGCACCATGCGCCTGCGCCACCTGGCGCGCAATTGCCAGGCCCAGGCCGCTGCCGTTGGCAGCAGTTCCGTGCACGCGGTGAAAACGGTCGAACACGCGCGCCAGCTCTTGCGCCGGAATGCCCGGTCCACTATCCTGCACCGCCATGAAAGGGGCATCGCCAGCTGTGTCAACCAGGACGTCAATGCGCCCCTGCGGGGGTGTGTAGGCAATTGCGTTGTCGACCAAGTTGCCAAGCAGGATACGCAAGGCCCCGGCATCCCCTTCGACGACCACCGGCTGCGGCGCGATTTCGGCGCCCAGGCCCAGGTCGATGCCGCGCGCTGCCGCCATGCCGGCATGGTCGGCAACGACGCTGCGCGCCAGCTGCAGCAAGTCAACGCTAGCCACTACCGCGACCGAAGCGCCGGGCTCCTGGCGCGCCAGCGTCAGCAGTTGCTGCACCAGATGCATGGCACGCGAAAAGCCGCGCTCCAGTTCGGCAAATGCACGCCGGCGCTCGGCCTCGCTACCGGCGCGCTCGGCCAGCTGGATCTGCAACTTCAGTGCCGTCAGCGGTGTGCGCAGCTCATGCGCCGCATCGGCGACAAAATTGCGCTGGACGGCGATGGCCTGTCCCAGGCGTTCGAGCAAATCATTCAGGGCGGTGGTCAGCGGCAGGATTTCCAGCGGCAGGCCGGCCACGGCGACCGGCGCCAGGCTGCCCGCGTCGCGCAACTGGACGTCGGTTGCCAGCCGCCGCACCGGCGCCAGCCCGCGCCCGACTGTCAGCCAGATGACAACGCCAAGAAAGGGGAACAGCAGCAACAGCGGCAGTACGGTCTTGGCTGCCATGCCGGTTGCCAGTGCGCTGCGTGCCGAGAGCGGCTGCGCAACCTGGACGATGGTGCCGCCCTGCTGGGCGCTGTAGACGCGGAACATGCCTTCGGGCGTACGAATGTTGGCAAACCCCAGTTCAGCGCGCTGCGGCAGATCGCTGTGTGCATGGGAACGGTAGATGCGCAAACCGCGCCCGTCCCAGATCTGGATCACGATATCGCGCTGGCCGCCCGTCTGCCGCTCGAATTGGCTGCCCTCAGGCAATGGTGCAAATGGTGCATTGGGTAGCGAGGCAGACAATTGCGCCATTTGATAGTCGAAGATTTCGTTGGCCTGCGCCAGCGATTGCCGGTACACGAACACGCCAGCGGCCAGCAGACCCGCCGCCAGTGCGGCGCATAGCCATACCAGCAAGGTGGTGCGCAGCGAGCGCGGTGGCACGCGGCCATCGGGCAGCAGGCCTTGCGCGCCATGTTCTTCATGCCGGTTCATGCAGTCCTGGCAATCATGTAGCCAACCCCGCGCACATTGCGAATGAGCTCGGCGCCCAATTTCTTGCGCAGGGCATGGATGTAGACTTCGATGGTATTGCTGCCCACTTCTTCGTTCCAGCCATACAATTTTTCTTCCAGTTGCGCGACTGACAGCACCACGCCAGGCCGGTCCAGCAAGACTTCGAGCAGCGTGAATTCGCGCGCCGACAAGGCCACTGGCAAGCCGCGCAGTGTCACCACCCTGCTGTCGAGATTCAAGCACAGTTCGCCGTGCCGGATCATGCTGTCGGCGCGGCCAGCGCGCCGGCGCAGCAAGGCATGAATACGGGCCACCAGTTCTTCCAGGTCGTAGGGCTTGAGCAGGTAATCGTCAGCGCCGGCATTCAAACCCAGCACGCGGTCGGCAACCGCATCCCTCGCAGTTGTAATGAGCACCGGTATGGCATTGCCTTTTTTGCGCACGGACTTGAGTACCTCGACGCCGTCCTTGTGCGGCAAACCCAGGTCGAGCAGCACCAGGTCAAAGCCATCGGTCTCCAGCGCGCGTTCGCCGCTTTTGCCATCCTGCACCCAGTCGACAGTGAAACCGTCCTGGCGCAAGCCCTGGCAGACGCTTGCGCCGATCATCAAATCGTCTTCAATCAACAGCAAGCGCATTGCATAAAATCGGGGGTGGGTGAACGCACAGTGTAATCCATGCGATCGCTGTACAAGGAAACAGGGAGCAACCGACCAGGTCCGCCCCGGGGAGCCAAAACCACCACACGGCAATGCATGGCGGGGCTGCATCGGGACGCAGAGCGCAATCTTGCACGAAATTTCCAGCCGTACTAAGATACTGTACATTCATACAGTATCTGCGAGGCTGGCATGGCAAGTGGTGAACCGATCAGTGTACAGTTCCTGAAATCCGTCAAAGGACGCGGCGCGGTGTCGAACCTGCAGGGCAGGCACGAAGCCAATGCTCGCGAGATGTTCCATGACGGCTGGGATGTCGGCGACGACGGCGGTCAAGCGATCATCGTGACGAAAACCACGGTGATCGAAGAACAAGCGAAAAGCATTCTCAGCCGAAATGTCTCGCCCGATATCCCGTTCGGCATTTCGATGAATCCCTATCGCGGATGCGAACACGGCTGCATTTATTGCTTTGCCCGGCCAACCCACAGTTATCTGGGCCTGTCGCCGGGCCTGGACTTCGAGAGCAAAATTTTCGCCAAGATGAATGCACCGGCATTGCTGCGCGCAGAATTGGCCAAGCCATCCTACGTGCCGGAGCCGATCGCACTGGGCATGAACACCGACGCCTACCAGCCTTGCGAACGCAAGCTTGGCTTGACACGCCGCATCCTTGAAGTCATGCAGGACTGTGGCCAGCCAGTGGCGCTGATCACCAAGTCGTCGCTGATCGAACGCGATATCGACATCCTCGCCGCCATGGCGGCAAAGCGTCAGGCTGCCGCGGCCATCACCATCACCACGCTTGATCCGGTGCTGGCACGCACCCTGGAGCCACGTGCAGCAACACCAGCCCGGCGGCTGCGCACCATTCGTGAACTCACCGATGCCGGCATTCCGGTTGGCGTCAGCATTGCGCCGGTCATCCCGTTCATCACCGAGCCGGAGCTTGAACGCGTGCTGGAAGCCGTTGCCGAAGCGGGCGCCGTTAGCGCCAGCTACATCGTTCTGCGTCTGCCGTGGGAAGTCAACCCGCTGTTCCAGCAATGGCTGCAGGCACATTATCCCGAGCGTGCAGCGCGCGTCATGAATCGCATCAGGGAAATGCGAGGTGGCAAGGACTATGATGCCAACTTCGGCACCCGCATGCGCGGCGAAGGCGTGTGGGCGCAAATGCTGCGGCAGCGTTTTGAAAAAGCTGCCAGCCGGCTCGGTTTGTTCGGCCGCGGCAAGCGGTTCGGCAAGCTCGATTGTTCACAGTTCATGCGCCCGGCAGGGCTGCCAGGGCAACGCGCCAGCAAGCCTCAACGTCTGGGCAGGGCTGGCGCGCAGTTTGAATTGTTTTGACGGCTGGCGACCGTGCTACAAGATCAATTTTCCAGCGTGTAGTAACCGACCCTGCCAACCAGGGCGCTGTACCGTAACACACTGCCTTTGACCAATGGATCTGTCTCGTTGAAGTCGACGCCGGTTTCCAGGATGCTGCGTTCCCAGAGACCTTTTTCATTCTGCACGTAAGCGACGATCTTGTACGCGGAGGCCTCGGCGAAGGTCATGTCGACATCGACTTTCTTTGCCAGCGATACCGCAATGCTGCTGAGCTTGTCGATGTCGCCATTGATAATCAGATGCAAGGCGGTTGCCGTACTGCCGTCGCCAAGCAAGGTCACCACGTCTGCCGGTGGCGGAACATACCCTGCATCGGCTGGCGTGACCAGACAGGCCGTCAGATTGCTGATGCCATTGGCACCGGCATGAACGGTCAGATAGCTCAAGTCCGATGCGCCAATCTGCATCGACAGATTCGCCAGACTGCTTTCGAAAATGGTAATTTTTCGCACATGTTCCGGACAGCTGGCTTGCTGGAATACCACGGTCTCGGCCGGCGGGGTTGTTCCAGTATCGCCATCTGCAGGCGGGGTCGCGCCGGAGCCGTCGGTACCGCTCAGGCTGGCCAGCGTCGGGCCACCATCATGGCTGCTGCCACCGCAGCCGGACAGTGACAGTGAACCGGCCATCAGCAACAGACTTGCCAGCAACGTCGAAGAGATGAGGTTTTTTTCATGAATCCTTCCTGAAAAAAGCCAGGCGCGAAGGTGAGCATGGCAACGATGAAATCAGATCATGGGCCACGAACTTGCCAACCAATGTTGCTTGACCTGCGTGGCATGAATAATCTGGCAGCACGATCGAGACATGGCGATCGCGCCGGTCGATTATATTTCGCCGACAACCGGTTACCGTCTTTTATCTACTTAAGGTTTTGTTTGTGTTGCAGATTCACCGCGCAATGCGTTGGCTGTGTTGTCGTTCGACCGCGTATGGTCTGGACAATGGCAGCCAGCCCGGACCTGCACGGCAACGCCGCAGCGGCGCTCGGTGACGCTCAGTGGACGCTCAGTGACAGCCGCAGTGATGCTTAGTGAGCCTCCTTGATGCTCTTTGACACAAATCTTTTTGATGAAAGATTTTGAACATTTGCCTCATCTTCGTTACTAAGGTAGCGACTCCAATGTAGCGACTGCAATGGTTGTTTTTCATCTGACCTGTCAGCGGAGGTTCAATCATGCGCAATGGCACAAGGCCGGATGGCCAAGCGTGCAGGCCGGTCCCTGCTTCCCGTCACAGCTTGCTTGGCGTGTTGCTGTCGATTGCCGCGACTACTGTCGTGCTGGCAGCGTGCGGCGGGCATGACAACGGCAGGACGGTTGCCGTACTGCCAAACGGCAGCCAGCCTGAAAATGCTCTGCCGGTGATTGAACAGCCCTCTCCCAACCCACCGCCGATGTTGAATGACTGTCTGGCTCTCGATCCGGGCACGGCGTTCATTACCTCGAATGGATTCCGGCACGAGATTCGTATTGAAGACTTCCACGGCCAGCCCGCATTGGCCGAGATTACCTCGACGGCCGAGGGTCTTCGTGAAAATGCAGCCTATTTCCAGCTCGGCAGTCAGGGCTTGATAACGCTGGGCAGCATCGACTACGACGAAGCCGGCAATGTACTCGAAGAGACCACGGACACGGGAAGCCGGGGCTTTCCCGCTTCCCTGATGCCGGGGCAAAGTGTCGCGCAGACCTACGAGGAAACGATCACTGAAACCCGGCCCGATGGGGCAATCATTTCGACTTCTACCCAGCCATTGAGCGGCAGCGTGTACTTCGAAGGATTTGTCGACCTCGACATTGGAACCCTGCGCTTTGCCAACGCCTGCAAGCTGGTTGTGATGCCGGACTCGCGCATCAATGCCAGGTCGGTCATCTGGCTGGCACGTGGATATGGCGTGATCAGGATCGATGATTACGACCAAAATGGCGAGCTTGACGCGGAAGACAGTTCTGTCCTGACCCAGGTCGTCTCCAGGCCTTGATCCTGTCGTGCCGGCGCGCATCGGCGAGGCAATGGCCTGGCATCGGCAAGATCCTGATCGATCCACAACCGGGGACGAGGCTGGAAGGCCGCTGACGGCCGCTGACCGATTTCATGATCCAACACAATGCTCACTGCACCATGCGCGGCAAGATGACAACATGCTTCACTGTTGTCCAGACGCCAACGTTAGTCAAAGCCAGGAGATTGTCATCGCCAGCATCATCAGAACAGGTTGTGCCGGCTGGAGCATACCGGGCGCCCAGTCCGCCCACTTCCCGCTTGAAGGCAGCCATCTCGAACGCTATGCGACGGTACTCGATTGCGTGGAAATCAATTCCTCGTTCTACCGTTCGCATCAAGCTAAAACCTACACACGCTGGCACGACAGCGTACCCGATACGTTTCGTTTTTCCGTCAAGCTGCCGAAAACGATTTCCCATGAGGCGCGCCTGCTCGATACCGAAGCACTGCTGGATCGCTTCATCGGTGAAGCAAGTCATCTGCAGCACAAGCTGGGTTGCATTCTTGTTCAGCTACCGCCTGGTTTGGCTTTCAACTTGGTCACGGCAGACAAATTTTTCCAGGCCGTCAAGGCAAGGACCACGACATCATTGGTTTGTGAGCCGCGTCATTCAAGTTGGGGTTCTTTGGAAGCGAAAGAATTGTTGGCGCAGCATGGTATCGCCATGGTGCAGGCAGACCCGCCCGCATTTTCTGCACTGCCAAGCGAACAGGGTCAGCAGCGGCCGTGCTCTGCACTGCTGTATCTGCGCTTGCATGGTTCACCCATTATTTACCGCTCGAGTTATTCAGCGCAGGCGCTGCAAGCGGTAGCGCAGCAGCTGCTGCAAGCGGCGATGGAGAATCGCCAGGCTTGGTGCATCTTCGATAATACTGCCGAGGGTGCAGCTATGCCCAATGCGCTGGCAATGATGGATGCATTGAAATCAAACTCTTGACAAGGATCTCGTCAACCCGGAAATCTGCTTAATTTGCTTCCGGGAAAACCACGCTGGCAGGCTTGTTTTGCTCGCGCGCCGCCTCGCCATCATGCTTTGCATGCATTGCCGCTTCACCATCTGCGCCCAGAGGCGATTCGCCCGGCAACATGCGGCGGTCATTGGAGTCGCGCGCGCTGAAACGGCGATCAGCAAGACGGCGCTCACGGAATTGGTTCAGCGCCAGGCTGACGGATTCAAATGATGTGGTTTCTGGCTGATTCATGGCAAATCCTGCGAATAAAAATATTATGAAAAGATAAATCAGAGTGTAGGTGATTGGGATTGTTGAAGTTTGACATCGCGCAATCAGGCATCACGGGCCTGCGCGCCACGGCGCGCCTGGCGCCGGTAATACCAATCCATCAAGGGCGTCGAGGAAATGCCGTGGATGACCACCGACATGGCAATGACTGTCAACACAATCGATACAAAGCGGTCGCTTTGCTGGTGCAAGGCATTGTATTGCAGGACAAACATCAGGTAATACAATGAGCCGATACCGCGGATGCCGAACCACGCCAGCAGCCCGGTTTGCATCAATGATTTCTTGTAGCCGATCAACGACAGCAACACCGACACCGGCCGGATGACGATAAACAGCAGCAATGCCAGGAACATGCCCTCGACCGAAAAACCGCTGCCCGATAACAGCACGCCAAGCAACAGCACCATGACAAACTCGGCAATATTTTCAAGTTGCTTGTTAAAGCCGAGCACCATTTCCGTCATGTACGCGGGTGCACTTTCAACATCGGTGGCAACTTCCTCGCGCCCTTTTTCCAGCGTGCTGGCGATGACCGACCTGGGTTCGCTGTCACCGCTGGCACGCCACTCGATACGCCGCATGGCAACACCGGTGGCAAACACGGCGACAAAACCGATGCCATGGATCAGGGTGGCAAAGCCGTAGGAAAGAGCGATCAAGCCGAGTGTGAGAAATTCTTCCATGCCCAGTGCGGTGCGAAAATGCCGACGCAGATAAATCACCAGCCGCCCGACTGCCCAACCTGAAACCAGGCCACTGCCGGCACCGGCCTTGATCCCCCAGAATGCCAGTGCAAAACCCCACGGGGTTGCATATGTGCTGGCTTGCGGCACGGCCAGCAGACCCAGGCCGAGCATGACAATCGGATACGTGGTGCCATCGTTCATGCCGCCTTCGCCGGAGAGCGAAAAGCGGATGCCGTCGCGGTCGCCGACATCCTTGATCTGCACATCCGACGCCAGGATCGGGTCGGTTGGTGCCAGGATGGCTGCCAGCAAAATGGCCGCGCCCAGCGACAAGCCAAGTGCATACCAGCCCACGGCAGTGAGCATGGTGATGGTGATGAGCATGGCAACGATGCCCAGCCGTAGCGGCAAGCGCCAGATACGGTCATTGAAAGGAACGCGTAGCTTCAAGCCGACTGAAAACAGTGAAACCAGCAAGGCGACTTCACAAACAATGGCCAGCGACTCGGCATGTTGATGCAGATCGAGCTGCAACAAACCCAGTCCGGCGGGACCAACAAAGTAGCCGATGGGAAGATAGAACATTGCAGGGCTCAGTGGCAAGCGTTGCAGCAAGGACTCAGCCAGTCCCATGGAGATGAGCAGGACGCCAACCAGCAAATACCATACGGTCAACGTTTCCATCTGAAATAATTTTTGCAGCACGGGAAGGACAGCATCAAGTTGCAAGAGAATCCTTTCGCCATTTGTACCAATTTGGTCAAGTCATTGTAAACACTTGCCTTCCCGAACATCTGTTGCAAATTAAATCTTGTCAACGCAGCAGCATCATCAGGATCGCAGCAAGTGTCGGCAACCATCGACCTGAATAATAGAAACAACAGGCTTGAACAATCGTTAAAAATACCGTTTGCATCGTGACGGTTGTAAGGTACATTAGCATCATGCGCAACAAAAATGCATTTGAGCAATAATTTCCGAGCGTAATGCAGCAGCGTTGGTTTCGGTGATGCTCGGATGACGGACAACTTAATCTGGAGAAACCATGCCGACTGCGGCATTCGACATCATTGCCTTGTTCATGGAAGACCATGAAAAATTGCAACGCCTGTTTGCCCGCTTCGCCCGCATCAAGGGCGGCGACGATGATGCAGAGCGACGCGCGATTGTGGAAGTTGCCTGCACGGAGTTGGTCATCCACGCGACGGTGGAAGAAGAATTGCTGTATCCCGCTTTGCGAGAGGCGCTGGAACGCCAGGATTTGCTCGATGAAGCAGAAGTCGAGAACAAGATTGCCCGGCAATTGATTGATGAACTCGAATTGATGGAACCGGGCGACCATTTGTATGACGCCAAATTCTTTGTGCTATCCGAGTACCAGAATCATCACATGAATGAAGAGCAGAATCGCATTTTTCCATTGATCGGCATGGCGGATCTGGATTTTGCCGACCTGCTTGGAGATATCAAGCAACGCCGTTTCGAGCTGCGCAGCGGGTTCGGCCTGCCCGACCATGCGTATGACGATGATGGCCGTTTTCAGATGCGCATAGCCCCATCGGTGCGCCACTGAGCGTGGACTGACCGATGCCCACAGGCGGCATCGCTGCCCTGCCATGCCTTGCCTAGCCTGGCTTTGGCCTGGCCCTGGCCAGGCGCCAGCGCTGCAGAAAAAGACGCCGCAACACTGCAAGGGTTTACGACCGCATGGCAAGGCTGAAACACCCAAGGAGGCCTTGCGGCGGCCAGCCAGGGCCTTGATTGCGCTACGCCGGGGCTTGCTCCCTGCACACTGTTGCCACACTACCTGAGCTGCGCAAACTGCCCGGCCAGCAGCCATCCATCAGCAATGGCTACAAATCGCGCTGGCCGCTCCCCCCTGCTTGCAATGAATTTACCTGCCGGAACCCGAAGCCGTGCCACCGGTGCCGGAGCCGCTTGTGCTGCCGGTACCCGATCCACTCATTCCTGGTGTGGTCGAGCCTGGCGTCATGCCGGGCGTGGTCGCACCTGCAGACG
>JBPBPY010000417.1:0-12609 GCA_050954505.1 Janthinobacterium lividum | reverse complement strand
CCGCTAGCTTGGCTTTCAACACCACAATGACCCGTAAGGAAGCGATTGGCGTTCTGAACAGCACGCCTGTGGCCACCAGCGGTGTGCCGAACCGTTCCGCACGTAACCCTTCATTGGGAGCAGGCGCACCGGTTGTGAGCTCGAAACAGGCTGTCGCCAACAGCTGGGATGCGGCTTTACAAAAAGCTGCGCCCCGTCGTTAATCCCTCAACTTAAAAGGAAGTAAACCATGGGAAATCCTACCGTTACCCCGCTGCAAGAGAATTGGCACGATTTTGGGTTCATCGTTTTCCCGGCCAGTGGTCATCGTCACATTGACACCAATGTGCTGGGCGGCGCAACTAAGGTCCTGGCCGGTACCGTCCTGGGCATGATCACCACCACGAAAGTCTACGTGCCGCTGGCGCCGGGGGCCAGCGATGGCTCGCAGAACGCCGCGGCAATCCTGGGTGCGACAAAAAACGTGACCGCGGCGAACAAAAACGCCGCGATGGTGGTGCGTGACTGTGAAGTCAACGCCTCAGAGCTGATCTGGGGTGCCGCGACCGCACCGCAAATTGTCGCAGCAACACTGCAGTTGAAAGCCCTGGGCATCATCCCGCGCTGATTTTCACGTTTCCCCATTCTAAAGGCCGCCTGATAGCGGTCTTTTTCAATTCTACGAAGCATTTCCCTCAAAGGATTTTTCATGGCCGATATTCTCGACGTATTCAACAGCGATCCGTTCACTGCTATTGCAATGACGAACGCTGTTCAACGCAATCCCTTCCAACCTGTTGGTCTGGGTGAACTGAACCTGTTCACCCCAGAACCGATTCGCACCACTGCTCTGGCCGTTGAAGAACGCAATGGTGTTCTGACACTCATCCCCTTCAGTGAGCGCGGCGCAGAAGGCACGCAGCGCACCACCGAAAAACGCAAGATGCGTTATTTCGAGGTTCCGCGGCTGATGCACGATGACACGGTCTATGCCTCAGAGCTGCAAGGCATCCGTGAATTCGGTCAGGAAAGTGTTTTGATGCAGGTGGAGACCGAAGTGGCGCGCCGTGTAGCGGGCCCAACCGGGTTGCTCTCGAGCGTGGAGTACACCAAGGAATATCTGCGCCTGGCAGCTGTGCAGGGCATGGTCCTGGACCCGAAGGACGGATCGGTGATGTACAACTGGTTCGACGAGTTCGGCGTGACGCAAGCCGCGGAAATCGCGTTCAACCTGTCGGCCGGCACCGCTAATTCCTTGCGTCCAGCCATCAATGCCCTCATCCGCTCGATGGCGCGTAAGGCGCAAGGTGCATTCACACCAACCACCCGCGTCGGAGCGCTGTGTGGCGACACGTTCTACGATTTGCTGTGCAACCACCCAGATGCTATCCGCACCTTCGTCAACTTCACCGACGCCCGTTCGCTGCGCAATGGATCGCAGGGAGCGGCCTTCGACTCATTTGATTTCGCCGGTATCACCTGGATCAACTATCGTGGCTCGGATGACAACACCACGATCAAAATTGCAGATGACAAGGTGAAGTTTTTCCCTATCGGCGCGCCCGGCATTTTCCGCGAAGCCAATGCGCCCGGTGAAACGGTGGACTGGGTAAATACCCCTGGCAAGCCGGTGTACATGCTGCCGATCTTCGACACTCAGCGCCGCATGTGGTGGAAGATGGAAGCATATTCCTACCCGCTGTTCATCTGCACGCGCCCTGAAGTGCTGCTGTCCGGCCGCGCCGGCGCCTGAGCATGATCGACTGGGACGCGGTTTGTAATGCCCCTGTCATGGCAGTGTTTGGTGAGCTGGCGCAGTTCCAGCCCTATAACGCTGATCCATTTGATGTTCATGGGACCTTTCATGAGGCCTACAAGAGCATCGATCTGGCTGGTGGCATGGGCATTACGACCGAGTCGCCAGCATTCGGTATTCGCCTCGCTGAATTTGCCTTGCCGCCGGGCCAGCGAGACGAAATCCGCATTACACCAACCAATCTCCACGGCGGCGGCGTCTACACCGTCAAGGAAGTGCAGCCAAATGGTATTGGCGCCGCTGTGCTGATCTTGAATTGGGTGCGCGACTGATGGCCGACCTACACATGATCGCGAGGCGCCAGATACGGCTGGCGGTCCTCAAATCGCTTTCCCGTGCCAAGTTCGCCGGTTGCAGCATTCAGTCCCCGGGTGATTGGAATACGCCCTCGGAAGCGTTGCCTGCCATCCTGGTCCGATCAGTCGACGACCGAAAGGAATCTTTCAACAAAGGCCAGCCGGAATTCAACACCATCGTCACCGTGGAGATGGACTTGCGTGTGGGTGCAACCGATGCCGAATCGGCGCAAGACGCACTCGAGGCGCTTTGCTACAAAGTCGAAATGGCAGTTCTAACCGACTATGACCTGATCCGGATCGTCAGCCAGGTAGTTTCGGTGGACACAAAATCCGAGGTCAGTTCGGACGGCAAATATCACTTTGGCGGCGCGCGCATGGCGTTCAATTTTGAATTGCCCGAAATTTTTGAACCTGTGATCGAGGAGCCGCTCCTCAGCTTCGGTCTGCATTTCGATGCCGGTTCACCATTCGACTCCACGGGTGTCTATCCGAACCCACATTTCCCTGGCTTGCCAGCCCCGCGTACCTCCGGCCCGGACGGCCGCGATGAGGGCGCCCTTGATATTCAATTGCCTCAATAGGAGCGCTCATGTTCGTCAAACCAAGCCCAGGCATTCGCATGCCTGACCCTGATATGCAAGATTTCCTGCCCGAGGGTGGGCGCGAAGTGCCGGACACGGCTTATTGGCTGCGTCGCGAGTTAGACGGCGATGTCGTCAGGGTCGAGCAAGCTGGCGCTGCGCCGGTAACCGAAGAACCAGCAAGCAACCGGAGCATCCCAGAATGACTATCGGATTCAAAAACATCCCGGCAAACATCCGGGTGCCGCTGTTCTACGCGGAAGTGGATAATTCCCAGGCCAACACCGGCCAGATTAACCAGCGTACGTTGATCATCGGCCAGATTACCTCCGCCGGTACCGCCGTGCCCAACGTACCCATCATTTCGCAAGGCGTCAGTGATGCCGCCACCGTCGGCGGCCAAGACTCGCTCCTGGCGCTGCAGACCGCAACCTACCGCCAAGGCGACACCTTCGGCGAGCTCTGGTACCTGCCTCTGGCCGACGATCCAGCGGCCCAGGCTGCGACCGGCACGCTGACCTTCCTGACGCCTGCAACGGTCAATGGCACCGTCTACCTGTATGTGGGCGGCGTCCGGTATGCTTTACCAGCCTCGACGCTGCAAACCACCACGCAGCTGGCCGCCGCGCTGGCTGCGATCATCAACGCGGACCAGACGTGTCCAGTCAATGCGACTGCCACCGCCGGTGCGGTCACCTTCACAGCAGTGAACAAAGGACCGACCGGCAACGACATCGACCTGCGCCTGAATTTCCAGGGCTCGCGCGGCGGCGAAGTACTACCCGCCGGCTTGACCACCGCAATCGTCCAAATGTCCGGCGGAGCCACCGCGCCGTCGCTGACGCTTGGTCTGAGCAACCTGAACAGCCAGGCGTTCGATTTCATCGTCTGCCCTTACACCGATGTCACGTCGCTCGATGCAATCAAGGCATTCCTGAACGACGTCAGCGGTCGCTGGGCATGGAGCCTTCAGCTGTATGGCCATGCTTTTGCGGTCTACAAGGGTACGTTTGGTGCCCAGGTCACGCTCGGTTCCGCGCGCAACGACCAGCACATGTCGATCATGGGCGTCTACGATTCGCCCACGCCGACCTGGCTGTGGTCCGCTGCCTTGGTTGCAGCCGCGGCAGTCAGCCTGCGCATCGATCCAGCCCTACCGGTCCAGACCCTGGCCCTGCAGGGCGTTCTGGCGCCGCCACTCCAATCGCGCTACCAGCTCACCGATCAGAACACGCTGCTGTACAACGGCATCTCGACCTTCAACGTCGCTGACGATGGCACAGTGTCGATCCAAAACCTGATCACCACCTACCAGAAAAACGCATTCGGTAATGCCGATAACAGCTACCTGGAGGTAGAAACCCTATTCACGCTGGCTTACGTGCTGCGCGCGTTGAAGACGATGGTCACGTCGAAATACGCGCGGGTCAAGCTCGCCGCCGACGGCACGCGATTCAACGCTGGCAGCGCGATCGTCACGCCGAATATCATCCGGGCTGACTTGATCGCGAAATACCGCGAGCTGGAAGGAGACGGCTATGTTCAGAACGGCGATGCTTTCAAGGCAAACCTGATCGTGCAGAAAAACACACAAAACCCAAATCGGGTCGACGTGCTGTTCCCGGGAACGCTGATCAACCAGCTACGCATTTTCGCGCTGCTCAATCAGTTCCGTCTGCAGTAAAAATCGCAGTCAAATTAAGGAGCCAAGATGGCTGATACAACCAACCGGCTGGCGGGGATTGCATACCTGTCAGTCGATGGAAAGAATTACATGGTCGCGGGTGACCTTGCCTATAACGTGAGCAAGGTAACCCGGGAGACCATGTCCGGGCAGAGCGGCGTGCACGGCTACTCTGAAAAGCCGCGTCCCGGAATGATCAGTGTGAGCTTGCGCGATTCCGGGGGGCTCACAGTGGCGGATTTCAATGCTATGAGCAATGTCACCGTCGTAGCCGAACTGGCCAACGGAAAAACGATCATCGGCCGCAATATGTGGACGGTTGAGGACCAAGAAGTAAAAACCGCCGAAGCAACCTTCGAAGTAAAGTTTGAAGGTTTGTCGGTCGAGGAGTCGTAAAGATGGAAAACGAAAAAACCATCACGCTGCGTAAGCCGATCGAGCTGGGCGGCATGACCTACGCTGAAATTACTCTTCGGGAACCGGTGGCGAAGGAATTGTCCGTCGCAACGAAAGTGGGCAACGAAGTGGATATGACCATGTCGTTGATTGCTCAAATTGCCAAAATGCCGATGAAGGCCGTTGAACAGCTTTGTCAGCGTGACCTAGCGGAGGCTAGCGAATGCCTGGCGGGTTTTTCGGCCGATGGCCCACCAATTGGCGAGATGTCATCGCCGACCTGACAGCTTTCTACCACTGGGGCCCCCACGATGCATGGGGCCTCAGCTGGTTCGGTGATGGTGGGCTAGCCTGGTGGAATGAACAGGCAAAACGAATGAGCAAGGATTGAACACGATGGCAAATGATTTCAAGATCGTTATTTCCGCGCAGGACCGGGCAACCGCGTCCATTCGAAAAGTCAACGATTCCATGTCCCGGATTACGCGCCCTCTCGCGGATGCCCACAAGTCCACTGTGGCGATTGGTAAGGAATTGAGCAAAAATCCGATTGTCAAGGGTTTGGGCCGGGTCAAGGATGCGGCTGAAGGCGTAGCCGCTGGGATCATGAAGATTTCCGGTCCAATGCTGGGGCTTACGGGGATCGGTGTAGTTGCCGGCATCGCGCAGCTGGCAACGAATTGGGGACGCCTGGGTTTTGAGTTGAAAAACACCTCTTCTAGCCTGGGAATTTCTACGCAGTCCCTTCAATCTATGCATGGCGTGGCGAAGTTGGCCGGATATTCCGCCGAAAGTATGACTAGCGCGCTCTCTGCTTTGAATCAAAATTTGTTTAATGCCAAGAACGGGGGTGACCCCGAATTGGTGGGCATCATGAAGAACTTGGGTATCAGTTTTCATGAAACTGCCGACGGTGGATTCGACACTATTAAAGTGCTGAAAGATGTCGCGCGCGCGATGGCTGCTCAAAAAAGTGTTGGGGCCAAGCATTCAATCGCTCAACGGTTAGGCGTCGACGAAATTTACACCCCGATCAGTAAAGGGGTGGCAGAAATGGAAAGACTCGAACAGGCTTACAAAAAAGTTGGCGGCGCATCGACAGACGCGCAGATCGAAAAGGCCACAGCCTTTACGGCAGCGTTGAATAAGCTCGGCGTCGCGGCAGATGGCGTGAAGAATTCCTTGGGCGATAAGATGATCCCTGCTGTCCAACCATTGATTGATCGGTTGACAAGCCTTCTCTCTTCTGGAAGCCAGGCATTGGGAAACGCATCACCTCATCAACTTAACAATGCCAGCAAACTAGGGGCAATGGCCATCCCCGGCCCACTTCGCGCTGCGGCAAGCGCCTGGGGCTGGTTGCTGGAACAGATGGATGGCGGTAGCAAGCAGCCCGCGGCCAGATCAGCTTCCACAGTATCGGCGTCCACGCTTGGTGCGAAAGCTCTACGGTATAACTCACCGCAACTAAATGCCTATGCTGCTAAGGTGGAAAAGG
Source organism: Janthinobacterium lividum (assembly GCA_050954505.1). GTDB lineage: Bacteria > Pseudomonadota > Gammaproteobacteria > Burkholderiales > Burkholderiaceae_D > JAQGMO01. Next base: position 6,356 of record JBPBPY010000417.1, on the reverse strand, counting down.
AAATGGGGCTGTGGCCAAATTGGCTGAATGGCATCAAAAATTATGGGGAACGCAGTAACAGCGACCAAGTATCTCCCTCCGGTGCAAAAGGCGTCATGCAGTTTATGCCCAAGACGTGGGCAAAGTATGGCAAGGGCGATATTACGGATCCGTTCGATTCTATCGATGCTGCTGGTCGATACGGGAAAGATTTGATGAAGCGCTACGGCGGCAACAGGGACGCAGCGACTACCGAATATAACGGTGGTGTTGACCAAGCCAGGGCTGTACAGCAGGGAGGCAAACCTTGGAGGGCCGAGTCGGTAAATTATCTTCCTCGAGTCAATAAGGGCATAGAGAGCATGAATGACGCTCAAGCCGGATCCCAGTCGCAAAACATGACGATCACACTTGCCGGTCTGCCGCCGGGCGTCACTGCTACCGCGAAATCTAGCACTGGGACTCCGGTGCCGGTGCGTATTAGCCGCGCAATGCCTGCAGAAAGCACGCTATGAATTTCGATCCGATCCAATCCATCACAAGTTCACTCCAGGCCGGTGTCAACACTGTTGTCAGGGCCGCTGCCGACATTGGGCTCGGCGGCGTGGGCGGCGCTGGTGGCGCCTGGATGGACCAGTTACGACCTGCATCCTATCGCGGCGTGCCATTTGCTGTCCTCAGCTCGCAAGGCCAGTTTGGGCGGCGTAATGCCGTTCACGAATATCCATACCGCGATAAGGTATGGGTGGAGGATCTTGGCCGGCAAGCACGCCGGATCAACGTTGCTGGTTTTTTAATTGAAAAGCCGAATTACGGTGGGGTTAGTAGCGTGATCGCGCAGCGCGAAAAATTAATTGCTGCGTGTGAAACTGCCGGTGATGGGGAGCTCATCCATCCGACACTGGGACGGATGATCGTCAGCAATATGGTTTTCTCGGTTGAAGAGACCTGGGACCGTGGCGGCGTCTTCGAATTCACGCTCGGCTTTATCGAGGCTGGAACACGCATTTTCCCGGCAGTGGCGACGTCGACTACGGATGCTGTCGACGCTGCTTGCAAGGCTGCGGACCTCGCGGTTTCCAAAGATTTTCTTTCAGCAGCTGGTGATTCGATCAAGCAAGGTGCCTCCGTGGTGTCCCAAGCTGTCAGCACTGCCGCCAACTGGGGACGTCAAGCCCAACGGCTGGCCAATGATGCGACGAACTTATACAACATGGTGGGAACCTTGAAAGGCGGGTTCGGGCGTTTTTTCAGTAAAGGCGGCATCAGCAACATTTCGGTCGCCGGTGCTTCGCTGGCCCGGTCCGCAAACACCGTTCCTGGACTCATCGCATTGGGATCTGTTGCCCGGTCCAAGGTGTCCGAAGCCATTGATTCCCTGACCTCGACTGCTGCAGGGCTGGGATTATGAGTTCTGCGACCGATTTCGCCGTCGCGGCCCAAGCGCTGGCCGCTGCAATTCAGGCCTCCACTGTCGATCCGGCCGATGCCTTGCGCCTTTTGTCGTCACTGGCATCATTTGCACCGGCGGATCCAACGTCGACCTCCCCAATCGGTTCTGCGATGGCTATCGTGCAGTCGGCAACGGGCGACCTGTTCCGGCGTGCCGCCGTGGTAGCGCTGGCGCGCGCATCCTCAAGCTATCAACCCAGTTCGGCAGACGACGCAGCTGCGGTGAGCAGCATGGTCTGCGGGATGCTTGATGCAGAAATTACATTGGCCGGCGATCAGGGCGCCGATTCCACTTTCCTGGCATTGCGTGTTGTGTGATCGGCGGTCTCGGCCGACCTTGCCAAGCGCGGTGCCAGCTTGGCGACGATCTCGACGATTCGTTCCGTCCAGCCCGTTCCAGCGCCGGTGCTGGCGCAGCGCGTCTATCGCGACCCGGCGCGAGCTGATTCGCTGATCGGCGAAGCCGATGTGAAACACCCAGCATTTATGCCCGTTTCTTTCAAGGCGCTTTCGAAGTAATCCGGCCTTAATGCCACGCAATCACAGCTCGCCGTCCGCGAGCCTTTTTATTTGGGAATGCCATGTCAGATTGGTCAGACGGATCGTCAGACGAACAAGCCTTGCCGGAAATTACCGTCACCGCTTTCCGAAAGGAGGGGGATGACGACCTTATCCTGATTGTGAACGGTTTGCAAATGTCTGGATGGTCGTCGCTACGCGTGACGCGCGGTATTGAGCGCTTCCCGTCGGATTTCGACGTTGAAATGACAGAGCTTTACCCGGATGAAGCCGACGCCTTCGTTGTGAATCCAGGCGATTATTGCCAGGTGAAATTGGGCGAAGACTTGGTCCTGACCGGCTATGTCGATCGTGTCACGCCTGTCATCGAGGCAGGAAATCATTCCATTCGTGTCAGTGGCCGCAGCAAGGGCTCAGACCTAGTGGACTGTGCGGCTGAATGGCCAGGTCTGCAGATCATCGGCGAGGACGTGCTGGGTGTGGCCAGGCGGCTGGCAACCCCGTATTCCCAGGAGCATGGCGGCATCGAGGTGCACACGGATGTCGATACCGCTGCGCGCTTCCCGCCGATCAACCTGATGCAAGGCACTCCGCCGTTTGCAATCATCGAGTCGCTTTGCCGCGTAGCAGCACTGCTGGCCTATGACACGCCTGAAGGAAACCTTTTCTTAACGCGCGCCGGCACTGGCGCCGCGGGCAACGGCTTCCAGCAGGGAAAAAATATTATGGCGGCTTCGGTCACATATTCGATCGATCAGCGGTTTTCCCAGTACGACGCCTATGTGCAAGCGTTTTCTTCCTACGGTTTCCTGGGTGAAGACGTCAATTTCATTGCCACGGTCTACGATCCGAATGTCGGCCGGCACCGCAAGCATGTAACGCTCCTCGAGGCGGGTGACAACACGTCGTTCGACATCACAAAGCAGCGGGCCGCCTGGGAAGCGCAACGCAGGGAAGGGCGATCAAATCAAGTTTTTCTCAAAACCGATAGCTGGCGCGATGTAAACGGCGAACTGTATGCTCCCAATACCCTGGTGCCGCTGGATATTCCCGCGCTCAAGCTGGTTGGCAAGACCTGGCTAATCTCTGAAGTGACGTACAAGCGCGACCTGCGTGAAGGTACTACGTGTGACCTAGTCATCATGCCGGCCAGCGCGTTCCTGCCCCAGCCCGTCGTGCCATACGTTGCACTGCGCGGCGTTGACAACGTGGTGGCGCCATGAATGCGCTGGAAACGCTGGCGCGCAGGGTACTCAACGCCATCGGCTGCGGCCGGGTCACGACGGGCAACGATTCTGGAAACGTCCAGCTGCTGCAGGTGCAGCTTTCTGCCAGCGAGCTCAAGGACGATATTCCACGCCTGGCTGAGTTCGGATTTACCTCGATGCCGCCGGTCGGTTCCGATGTCCTGGTTGTGTTCATGGGCCGTGACCGCTCCAACGGCGCAATCGTAGCCACAAATCACCAGGCATCCCGCATGAAAAACCTGAAATCTGGGGAAGTGGCAATTTTTGATGACCAGGGCCAATCCATCTATTTGACCAGGTCAGGCATAGTCATCGATGGCGGGGGCATGCCGATATCGATTGCCAACTCTCCGACCGTCAGCATTGCCGGCGACCTGGAGGTTGCCGGCACCGTTACCGCTCCGTTCGTGGTCGGCACCACCAACGTGACATTTGGCGGCAAATCCGGAATCAGTCACATGCATTCGGATGTCGAAAATGGGCCAAACAATTCAGGACCACCAACATGAGCGATACCACTACCGTATGGGTGCGCGAGCTCGGGCGCGGCGACTGGATGCTGCATGGTGCCGCCCTGCAGGACGGTAACGATCTGGAATCCGCCATCCTCATCAGCTTATTCACTGATCGCATTGCCAACGCCGACGATGTCATTCCGGACGGCACGGGCGATCCCCGAGGCTGGATTGGCGACGCTGGCCAGCTGTACCCGATCGGTTCGCGCATCTGGTTGCTGGATCGGGCTAAACAGACAACTGAAACCCTGCGCCGGGCTAACGATTACATCGCAGAGGCGCTGCAATGGCTTATCGATGACCAAGTCGTTTCGCGGTTCGACATCACAACCGAATGGACGCGCGCCAGCATGCTGGGTGCAAAAGTGCTGGCCTACCAAGGCAGCGCAGCAGTTCCGATGAATTTTTCTTGGGTATGGAAAGCGATCAACTAAATGCCTTATTCCCGCCCTCAGCTGACCGACCTGCGCAACCAGGTCAGTCAGGACATTGCTTCTCAGTTGCCCGGGTCCGACCCGCTTCTGCGATTTTCCAACTTGAATATTCTGGGCGTGGCCCAGGCCAACCTGGCCAACCTGCATTACGGCTACCTGGACTGGATCGCCAAGCAGGCCACGCCGTTCACCGCCACCGAGGAGTTTCTCGAGGGCTGGGCCGCATTGAAAGGCATCTTCCGGAAGGCCGCCAGTTCCGCCAGCGGCCGTGTGACGTTCAACGGCACCAATGGCGCACTGGTACCGGCCGGTACCGGGGTGGTGCGTGGTGATGGTGTTGCCGGCGTTACCACGGCATCTGTGACGGTTGCCGGCGGTGTTGCCACAGTGCCCGTCACCATGAATCAGGATCCAACGGGTCTGACGGGGAGTTTCGGCAATTCAGTTGTCGGGATCGGTATGTCACTGAGCCAGGCGATCGCCGGCGTGCAGGCAAACGGCCTGATTAGCACGATCTTCACCGGTGGCGCCGATATCGAAGACGACGACACGCTCCGGAGTCGCATGTTCGAGGCGTACCAGGCACCACCCCAGGGCGGCGCTGGCTCGGACTATGTTCAGTGGGCCAAGGAGGTCCCCGGCGTCACGCGTGCCTGGTGCTTACCCAACGGCGCCGGTGCGGGCACGGTGGTGGTCTTCACCATGTTCGATGCGAGCGAAGTGTCGTCTGGCGGCTTTCCCCAAGGCGCAAATGGCGTGTCCACCGATGAGCCGCGCGCAGTAGCGGCTACCGGCGACCAGTTGGCCGTGGCGAATTATATTTCTCCGCTGCAGCCGGTCACCGCGCTCGTGTGGTCGGTGGCGCCGACGGCCGCACCGGTGGATTTCACCATCAGCGGCATTCCCGTCTCGCAGCGTGCTGCAGCGCTGGTAGCAATCGCAGATGTGTTTTTTCGCACCGGCACGCCGAAGGGTAGTTCGATTCCGATCGCCTATATCTGGTCGGCGATATCTAGTGTTTCAGGCATTACCGATTTCGTCATTACCTCACCGGCGATCGATATCGCCACCGCCGTCGGCACACTGCCGAAACTCGGCACAATCACTTGGTTGTAACGCATGGCACCCGAATATTCCGCCGCTGATTACCTCAGCGCGTTGCAATCCCTATTGCCGCGCGGACGCGTGTGGCCACGTGATCCTGGCGCGGCACAGACCAAAGCGCTTGCCGGCCTGACGCCGATCTATGCCCGCCAGAACCTGCGCGCCAACCAGCTGCTGGTCGACGCATTTCCGCTCACCACCTTCGAGCTGCTGCCAGAGTGGGAATCGACACTTGGCCTGCCAGATCCCTGCGCCGGTGTGGCGCCTACGGTTCAGGCGCGCCGGGCACAGGTCCTTGCGCGGTTCACGAATTCAGGTGGCCAGTCCGTTGCTTATATTAAAGCTTATGCGCTGGCACTCGGCTATTCAATCGACATTACCCAGTTCGCGCCGGCGCTTGCTGGCGCGCTACGGGTTGGCCAGCCAGTCAATGGCGAGGCGTGGGCCTATGCGTGGCGCGTTACCACGCCGCTCGTCAGTTCCTTTACTTTCCGCACCGGCGTTTCCTCTGCCGGCGAACCGCTCTCGTCGTTCAATAACACAGTGCTCGAGTGCGAACTGCGTGAAATTGCGCCAGCACATACCACCGTTTTTTTCTCCTACCCATAAGGGAATTTCATGTTTCGAATTGATGATCCATCGGCGGTGTCAGCACTGCCAGCCCCAGAAGCGGCTGGTACGCCAGGCTATTACACAGAGGGTATTCCAGGAACGACACCGGCCACCATCGTTCGGGCGTCTCATTTGAACATGATGCAGGAAGAGTTGCTTGCACCAGTTCTTGCGGCCGGTCTCACCCCATCGAAGACCGTCCGCAATCAGCTCCTTCAAGCATTGCAAGCAATGTACGGCCCTGGCCGGCCGGGTCATGTTTATGCAGCAAATGATTGGGCTCCTATTGGGAGCGGCCTGATTTTGCAGTGGGGGGCTGCAGTTACAACCGGGTCGGGTGTTTTTGTGACCTACCCTATTGCATTCCCCAATGCAGCTCGGTCAGTAATAGCGTCCGTGAACGGCGTCGCCGCAGCGTTTTATCTATTAAACGTAAGTGCAACGGGTGGAGTGGTATTCCAAGCGCATGCTAATTCTGCATTTACTTCCGGAGA
>JBPBPY010000277.1:0-12657 GCA_050954505.1 Janthinobacterium lividum | reverse complement strand
AACGGTCATGCAGGTATGAATGAAGGTTCGCTGCGCGCCGCTCCCCTCGGGGTTGCAGACAGCGGTTCGGTAACAGCCCGAAGGTGAAGGAAGGCAGACATGCCAAACAGACTTGACGATTATCTCAAATTTGGCCAGACCGCACTAGCGGTGCGCGAACAGCGCCAGCAGCTGCTGGCCTCGAACATTGCCAATGCCGATACGCCCAATTTCAAGGCGCGCGATATTGACTTCAGCAAGGCCATGGCCAGTGCCATGGGTACTTCGTCGTCAGCCAAGGGCAGCGTGACCATGGCCACGACGTCGCCGATGCACATGAGCGGCAGCACTGCCTCGCTGGTGGTTGGTTCGCAAGGAAAGGCCGCCTATCGCACAGTGATGCAGGGGGCAGTCGATGGCAACACGGTGGATATGGATGTGGAACGCAACCAGTTCACGGAAAACGGCATGCGTTACGAAGCCGGCGTGACCATGGTCGGTGGCCAGATCAAAAGCATGATGACCGCGATCCAGGGTCAATAACAACGTTCGAATCGCCCGCCAGGCATTGGCGGGCTTGTCCAGGGAGTTGCCAGCATGTCCTTGTTTGATATTTTCAACGTCGCCGGTTCCGGCATGAGTGCGCAAAGCCAGCGCCTCAACGCCACGGCCAGCAACATCGCCAACGCCGACAGTACCACCAGCGCCAGCGGCCAGGCGTATCGCGCCAAGCAGGTGGTGTTCCAGGCCACGCCGACCAAGTCGGGCGGCGCCACCGGGGTGCGTGTCAAGCAGGTGGTCGAAGATGCCACCGAACCGCGCAAGCTGTACGACCCCAAACATCCGTCCGCCGATGAAAACGGCTATGTGACGATGCCGAATGTGAACGTCGTCGAGGAAATGGTCAACATGATCTCGGCGTCGCGCTCTTACCAGAACAATGTCGACACCATGAATGCGGCCAAGACCATGCTGCTCAAGACGCTGACTCTGGGCCAATAGGTCTAGCTCTCAATAACAACCCCAACCACTCATTCAAGGAATCGCGATGACTTCAGTTGCTGCTGTATCAGACTCGCTGCTCGCCGCAGTCAATGGCACCACCACCACCACTGCCGCCAGCGATGCGCAGGCTGCGCAAGACCGTTTCATGACCCTGCTGATCACGCAGATGAAGAACCAGGATCCGCTCAATCCGATGGACAATGCCGAGGTCACCAGCCAGCTGGCGCAGCTCTCGACCGTCACCGGCATCGACAAGCTCAACACCACGCTCTCGGGCCTGATCACCGACATGCAGTCGACCCAGTCGCTGACGGCCTCGAACCTGATCGGCCGCGGCGTTCTGGTCGATGGCACCAATGTCACGCTGGCCAGCAGCCAGGGCATTCTCGGTGTGAATGTCACCACCGCTGCCGACGATGTCTCGGTCACCATCAAGGATGCCGTGGGCAACTCGATTCGCACCATCGACCTCGGCTCCCAGGCTGCCGGCGTGGTGCCGATGGTCTGGGACGGCAAGAACGACGCCGGCGCCACCGTCTCCGACGGCGCCTACAAGTTTGTCGTCACCTCGACACTGGGCACCTCGTCGGCTGGCGCCACCGGTCTGCAATACGGCCAGGTTGCCAGCATTTCCAGCGGCGGCACCAGCGTGAAACTGAATGTCAGCAACAGCATCGGCCAGGCCAGCCTGTCGGATGTCAAGCAGATCCTGTAAGTAGGCCATCTGCCGAATCAGATCCAGACCAATTGAACTCCACCCCATCACTCAATAACACCGCCGGGAGCACAGAATGACTTTTCAACAGGGATTGAGCGGCTTGAATGCTGCATCGAAGACGCTGGAAGTAATCGGCAATAACGTCTCCAACGCCGCCACGGTCGGCTTCAAGAGCTCGACGGCGGTGTTTGCCGACGTCTATGCCGCAGCACTCAACGGTTCGGGCGCGGCCACCTCGCAAATCGGTATCGGTACCAACCTGACCGAAGTGCAGCAGCAATTCTCGCAGGGGAATATCACGACGACGGAAAATCCGCTCGACGTGGCCATCAACGGCACCGGCTTTTTCCGCCTGGTCAGCAATGGCGTGACCACCTACAGCCGCAACGGCCAGTTCCAGCTCGACAAGAGCGGCAACCTGGTCAGCCCGACCGGTTCGCAATTGACCGGCTACATCGCCGACAGCAACCAGGTGCTGGCAACCGGTGCGCCACAGGTGCTGAACCTGTCGACCGCCGACCAGCCGCCCAAAGCCAGTACCGCAGTCTCGACCGTGCTCAACATCGATTCGCGCCAGGCGGTGCCGACCTCGACGCCGTTTGCCATCACCGACCCGAACTCCTACAACAATGCGACCGAAGTCTCGGTGTTCGATAGCCTGGGCAATTCGCATTCGCTGCAGACCTTCTATGTGAAAACCGCTGACAATACCTGGAACGTGTATGCGGCCTCGGACCAGACCCTGATCGGCGCCCAGCCACCGGCAGCGGCAACCCCCGTGGGCCAGCTGGTGTTTGGCGCCGACGGTGCGCTGACGGCAGCGACCAAGGCCGCCATGCCGTTTTCCGCAGTGCTGCCGATCAGCACCGGCGCCACCAATCCGCAAACGGTGACGATCAACTACAGCGGCACCACCCAGTTCGGCTCCAGCTTCTCGGTCAACACGCTGGAACAGGATGGCTACACCTCGGGTCATCTGGCCGGCTTCAACATCGGTTCGGACGGCATCATCGCCGGGCGCTATACCAACGGCAAGACCGCCACGCTGGGACAGATTGCGCTGGCCAACTTTGCCAACACCAACGGCCTGCTGGCACTGGGCAACAACGTCTGGGCAGAAACCTCGACCTCCGGTTCGCCGCTGGTGGGCGTGCCGAATTCGGCCAGCCTGGGTGTGCTGCAAGCCTCGGCAGTGGAAGACTCCAACGTCGACCTGACCGCCCAGCTGGTCAACATGATTACCGCGCAGCGTATCTATCAAGCCAATGCGCAGACCATCAAGACGCAGGATTCGATGCTGCAAACGCTGGTCAGCCTGCGTTAATCGGCGCGCACACAGGAGCACATGCATGGATCGTTTGATTTACACCGCCATGGCGGGCGCAAAACACACGCTGGAACAGCAGGCCAACAACTCGCACAACCTGGCCAATGTCTCCACCACCGGCTTCAAGGCACAGCTCGATTCGTTTCGTGCCGTGCCGGTGCTGGGCGACGGTTTGCCCACCCGCGCATTCGTGGTGGACGCCACCACCGGCGCCGACATGTCGCCGGGCCCCATCCAGCAAACCGGCCGCAGCCTCGACGTTGCGGTGCAGGGCGCTGGCTGGCTGGCGGTGGAAGCCGCCGACGGCAGCGAAGCCTATACCCGCGCCGGCGCCTTCAAGCTCAATGAAAACGGCGTGCTGCAGACGTCGACAGGCTTGAATGTGCTTGGTGACGCCGGGCCGATCACGGTGCCGCCGGATACCATCCTCAGCATTGCCAGCGATGGCACCATCGCCGGTGGCGATGCCACCTCGAAAAAAGGCATCACCAACAACCTGGGGCGGCTGAAACTGGTCAACCCGGATACCGCCACCATGACACGCGGTGACGACGGCCTGTTTCGTGCCGCCGGTGGTCCGGCAGAAGCCGATGCCAATGTGCGGGTGGTCGGTGGCGCGCTGGAAGGCAGCAATGTCAACGTGGTCGACTCGATGGTCACCATGATCAGCCTGGCACGCCAGTTCGAGCTGCAGATGACCATGCTCAAGAGCGCCGAAAGCAATGCCGCCAAGGCCAGCACGGTGATGTCGCTGTCGAGCTGACGGCAGCGCCGATTCGTCGGCGCCGGGCCTTGCGAGCGCCGCGCCTGCAAGGCACAAGGCACAACGTACAACGCATAACGCATAACGCACAACGGTAGTACTAGCGCAGTAAAACAAGGAACAGACAAATGATACGATCGTTATGGATTTCAAAGACCGGCCTGGATGCGCAGCAGACCCAGATGGATGTGATTTCCCACAATCTGGCCAACGTCAGCACCAACGGTTTCAAGCGCTCGCGCGCCGTCTTTGAAGACTTGCTGTACCAGACCGTGCGCCAGCCAGGCGCTGCATCGTCGCAGCAAACCCAGCTGCCCAGCGGCCTGCAGCTCGGCACCGGTGTGCGTCCGGTTGCAACCGAAAAAATCTTCACCCAGGGTAATCTGCAGCAGACCGAAAACGACAAGGATGTGGCCATCAACGGCAACGGCTTTTTCCAGGTCCTGATGCCCGACGGTACCACCGCCTATACGCGCGACGGCAACTTCCAGGTCAGCGACCAGGGCCAGCTGGTGACATCCAGCGGCTATCAGGTGCAGCCGGCCATCACCATTCCGACCGGCACCCAGCGCATCACCGTTGGCCGCGACGGCACGGTGCAGGCTGTGATCCAGGGCGTGGCCACGCCGACCACGGTTGGCACCTTGCAGCTGGCAACCTTCATCAATTCGGCGGGCCTGGAGTCGCGCGGCGAGAATCTCTACACCGAAACGGCTGCGTCCGGCACGCCAACGGTTGGCACGCCTGACGCCAATGGCGTGGGCTGGCTCTCGCAAGGCTATGTGGAAACCTCCAACGTCAATGTGGTCGAGGAGCTGGTCAATATGATCCAGACCCAGCGCGCCTATGAAATCAACAGCAAGGCGATCACCACCTCGGACCAGATGCTCCAGCGTCTGACGCAACTCTGAACGGCAACCCGTCTTTTCATGATAAACCTGACCATCAAGCTCGCCGCCGCTGCCGTCGTTCTCATGCTGGGCGGCTGCCTGGCAGCGGTGCCCGACTCCATCGTCCAGCATGCCACGAGCACGCGGCCGCAGGAGCCGGCCACCATGCCGGCGCCGTCATCGGGCGCGATTTTCCAGTCGGCCAATTTCCGGCCGATGTTCGAGGACCGGCGCGCGCGCCTGGTGGGCGACACCATCACCATCATCATCACCGAGAACACCACGGCCAACAAGACGGCGGCCAACGGTTCGAGCAAGACCGGCAGCGCCACTGCCGCAGCCACGGCAATTCCCGGGGTGACCAGGGGCTTGCTCAGCAGCCTGAACGTGGGCGCGTCCAACGAGCGCAAGCTTGAAGACAAGGACACGGCCAGTTCGGGCAATACCTTCATCAGCACCATCACGGTGACGGTGGTTGAAGTGCTCTCGAACGGCAACATGGTGGTCAGCGGGGAAAAGCAGGTGGCCTTCGACCGTGGAGCGGAATTCATCCGTTTTTCGGGCGTGGTCAATCCGTCCAACATCAGTTCGACCAACCAGATCGCTTCGACCCAGGTGGCCGATGCGCGGGCGGAATACCGCACCAATACCCAGATCGACAAGGCGGCGGTGTACGGCGCCATGCAGCGCCTGTTCCTCAGCGTGCTGCCGCTGTAGAAATGGCGCGTCTGCAGTGCATAGAGCAGCGGGCCGCAAGGCCCGCTTTCAATTTGCGCACCGCTTTCTGCTGTCATTTGATCAAGATCGGGGCAGGGCCGGGTCAGCGGACGCATCAAAGGCCGGTCAAAAGCAGATCCAGGTCTGATCAGCAACAGTTGCCCAAACCCGGATTCAGCCCTGTTTCCACTGCTGTTTCGCGCTTTGCTTTGCCAACCCCGCTCCTATAATTTGAATTCAATCCCGGACTGAACCTGATTCAGCCCCATGCTGCGCATCATCGACAAGGCATTCCCATGACATTCCGCCCGTTCCCGCACTCGCGTTCCCTGCAGTCGCCGCAGTCACCGAATTTCTCGCGTTCCTCCGGCAGTGCCCGTTCGATGCGCGCCATCGCGGCATCTTTCGTGGCCGCCAGCCTGATGGTGCTGCCGTCGGCCCATGCCGAGCGCATCAAGGAATTGGCCAGTGTGCAGGGCGTGCGCCAGAATCAATTGATTGGTTATGGCCTGGTCGTGGGCCTGGACGGCAGCGGCGATCAAACCACGCAGACCCCATTTACCGTGCAAAGCATCGTCAGCATGCTGCAGCAGCTTGGCGTCAATCTGCCACAGGGTATCAGCCTGCAGCTGAAGAATGTCGCCGCCGTCATGGTGACGACTTCCTTGCCGGCCTTTGCCCAGCCCGGCCAGCTGCTGGACGTCACCGTCTCTTCGATCGGTAACGCCAAGAGCATTCGCGGCGGCACACTGCTGATGACGCCTCTGAAAGGTGCCGACGGCCAGATCTACGCCATGTCGCAAGGCAATGTGCTGGTTGGCGGCGCCGGCGCATCATCGGGTGGCAGCAGCAAGGTGATCAATCATTTGAGCGCCGGGCGCATTTCCGGTGGCGCCACGGTCGAGCGGGCGGTGGCGTCGACACTGAACCAGAATGAGTCGATTGCGCTGGAACTCAACGACACCGACTTTTCCACCGCCAGCCGCATGGTCGATGCCATCAACAAGAAATTCGGTCCTGGTACCGCCTCGGCGCAGGATGCCCGCGTGGTGCGCGTGCGCGCGCCGACCGGCATCGATGAACGGGTCAGCTTCCTGGGCCAGCTGGAAAGCATCAGCATGACGCCTGCCAATACGGCGGCCAAAGTGATCATGAATGCACGCACCGGTTCGGTGGTGATGAACCAGCAGGTCACGCTGGAAGCCTGCGCGGTTTCCCATGGCAATCTGTCGGTGGTGGTCAGTACCGACAATGCCGTGAGCCAGCCGGCGCCGCTATCGCAAGGCCAGACGGTGGTGACTCAAAACGCCACCATCGATGTGAAGGCCGAGCCGGGCAAGGTCAACCTGCTCAAGGCCGGCACTTCGCTTGCCGATGTGGTCAAGGCACTCAATGCCATCGGCGCCACGCCGCAGGATCTGCTCTCGATTCTGCAGGCGATGAAGGCTGCCGGGTCGCTGCGCGCCGAGCTCGAAATCATTTAAGAGGAACGCTCCATGGTCAACTCCCCGAATTCAACAGTCACCGGTACTAGTACCTTCGGCCTGGATGTGAGCGGCAATGCCGAGCTGGCACGTGCAGCGCGCCAGAACAGCCCGGCGGCCATCAAGGCCGCAGCGCAGCAATTTGAAGGGCTGTTCCTGAACATGGTCATGAAGGCCATGCGCCAGGCTTCGCCGCAGGACGGGGTGTTCGACAGTGAACAGAGCAAGATGTTTACCTCGATGCTGGACCAGCAAATGGCGCAGAACATGTCCAAGCGCGGCGTTGGCCTGGCCGACGTACTGGTGCGGCAGTTGTCCAACAACCGCGGCATGGCGCCGGAAAAGGGCGTACAGGGTACCGAGCGCCAGCCGCTGCCGGGCTTGAAGATGCCGCAGGCGTCGGTCGATGGCGAAGACCAGCTGCTGCAAAGCCTGCAGCAGTCCGGCATGTTGAAGGAAGATGAAATCAAGCGCCAGTTGCGCCTGGCACGCAAGCCGGTGGTGGCCGATTTCAACCTCGACGCCGCTGCTGCCGCCGCAGGCTTGACGGCCTTGCCTGGCACGGTAGGTGCGGCCGCAAGCGCGGGCAGCACTGGCGCCAGCAGCGCCGACGCCAGCAGCGCAGTCGCCGGCAACGCAGCGCTGGCCGCCGACTCACTGGGCAACACCAATCCGAACAGTCCTGCGCATGTACAGGCATTCCAGGCCCGCCTGGGCGCCCATGCCGAAGAAGCCAGCCGCACCACCGGCATTCCAGCACGTTTCATGCTCGGCCAGGCGGCGCTGGAGAGCGGCTGGGGCAAACGCGAAATCATGGCCCGCGATGGCAGCAACAGCCACAATGTCTTTGGCATCAAGGCCGGCAGTGGCTGGAAAGGCAAGGTTGTTGAAACCGCCACCACAGAATATGTCGATGGCGTGCCGCAAAAACGCATCGAGCGTTTCCGCGCCTATGATTCCTACGCCGACGCCTTCCGCGACTATGCGCGCATGCTGTCGAACAATCCACGCTATGAAAACGTGATTGCCAACGCCCGCGACGCCAACAGTTTTGCCCAGGGCCTGCAGCGCGCAGGCTATGCCACCGACCCGAATTACGCTGCCAAACTGGCACGCATCATCAAGCAGACCACGGTCTGACGCCATTGCTGTGGCGCGCCGGCCAGATCCTGGAACGGACTGTCCGGCCAGCGCAAAGCTTTATCGATAAAGGCTAAAGTAATCACCCGGCCTGCCGTTACAAGTACATCGAAACGAGGAAAAAACCATGGCATCGAGCATCTTGAATATTGGTCAAAGCGCACTGACTGCAGCGCAGGTCCAGATTGCTACAACCAGCCACAACATCGCCAACCTCAGCACCGAGGGATATACCAGGCAGATCGCCACGCAAAGCGCGGTGGCGGGGCAGGACATGGGTTACGGTTTTGTTGGAAAGGGTACACAAGTGACTTCGGTAACCCGCGTCTACAGTGAATTCCTCGGCACCCAGGTGACAACCTCGCTGACCGACAAAAGCCAGCTCGACAGCTACTACAATCAGATCAAGACGATCGACTCCTTGCTGGGCGATTCGACCACCGGTGTCTCGAGTGCGCTGACAAGTTTTTTCAGCACCGTGCAAAACCTCAGTGCCGATCCTACCGCTGCGGCGACACGCCAGTCCTTGCTGTCGTCGGCCAATGCACTGGCTGCCAGCTTCCAGACCACCAATGACCAGCTCTCCGATCTGCGCCAAGGGGTCAATGACGAAGTCACCACCAGCATCCAGGCCATCAACGCTTATTCAAAACAGATTGCCACTATCAACGACGCGATCGAAAAGCAGACTTCGCTGGGCAATACCCCCAACGATTTGCTCGACCAGCGCGATCTGCTGGTCACCAAGATCAGCGAGCAGGTCAAGGTCAGTGTGGTCAAACAGGGCAACAGCTACAATGTCTTCGCCGGCAATGGCCAGCCGCTGGTGGTAGGCGCCAAGACCTACGACCTGGTTCCGGTGCCCGATCCAGCCGATGGCACGCGCATTGGCGTCGGTTACAACTACAACGGCGTCGTCAGTTCGATTCCCGATTCATCCGTGGTCGGTGGCACCCTGGGCGGCTTGCTGGAGTTTCGCACCAGCACGCTCGACGTTGCACAAAACAAGCTTGGCCAATTGGCCACCGCAATCGGCACGCAGTTCAATGCGCAAAATGCGCTGGGCATGACCGAGACCGGCGCCATGGGCACCGCGCTGTTCGAAGTCGGTTCACCATTGTCAACGCCGAATTCGAACAATACCGGCACAGGCGCGGTAACCACCACCATCACCGACGCAACCCAGTTGACCGGAAGCGACTACCGCCTGCAGTATGACGGCAGCGCCTACAACCTCACCCGCGTCGAAGATGGCAAGGTCACGCCGATCACGACCTTCCCCCAGGTTGTCGATGGTCTGACCATCGATCTCACCGGCACGCCGGCAACCAGCGATACCTTCCTGATCAAGCCGACCTATACCGGCGCAGATTCCTTCAAGGTACTGGTCACCAACAAGAGCGATATTGCTGCTGCCGCGCCGATCATTACAACGGCGCCGACCACCAATGCCGGCTCGGCGACCATCAGCGCCGGCACGGTAAGCACCGGATTCGCCCTGACCAGCGTAACGCCGGCGGTTACCCTGGCTTACAACTCGACCACCAATACGCTTTCCGGCTTTCCGGCAACCGCCGCCGTGACAGTGACCAAGAATGGCGTGAGCACCCCGTTCGCGGCCGGTGCGGCAGTGACGTATCAATCCGGCGCAACGATCTCGTTTTCGAATATCAGCATTACGCTTACCGGTACGCCTGCCAACGGCGACACCTTCAAGATTGCCTCCAACACCGCCAACAGCGGAGACGGCCGCAATGCACTGATCCTGGCCGGCCTGCAGACTGCAAAGACCATGGACAGCGGCACCAACAGTTTTTCCAGCTCGTATGCCGCATTGGTCAGCTCGATCGGCAACAAGACCCGCGAACTGGAAACCACCAGTGCGGCAGCCGATGTGGTCTACAAGGCGGCAGTCACGGCGCAGCAGTCGGAGTCGGGTGTCAACCTCGATGAAGAAACCGCCAACCTGATCCGCTTCCAGCAGGCTTATCAAGCTGCGGCCCAAGTCATCAAGACTGCCAGCACCTTGTTCGACACGTTGTTGTCGATTGGCGCTTAAGTCAAATCCGGAGAACATCATGCGTATCAGTACCAACACCATTTATGAAGGCGCCGCCCGGATCACGGAAATGCAGGCCGCCGCTGCCAAGACCCAGCAGCAGATCGCTTCCGGCACCCGCGTATTGACGCCGTCGGACGATCCCATTGCGTCGGCAAAAGCCTTGCAGGTGACGCAGGCGCAGGCTGCCAACGAACAACTGACGACCAATCGCAGCACCGCAAAGACCTCGCTGAGCATCGAGGACAGCACCCTGGGCAGCGTTGTGGACGTACTGCAGCGCGTGCAGTCGATCACGGTATCGGCCAACAGCGCGGCGCTCGACAATACACAGCGGGCATCGTACGCCACCGAGTTGAAAGGCCTCTACAGCACCCTGGTGGGGATTGCCAATACCCAGGATGGCACAGGCGGCTACATGTTTGCCGGCTACAGCGTTGGCACCCAGCCGTTCACCCAGACCGATACCGGCGCCAGCTACAGCGGCGACCAGGGCCAGCGCATGGTGCAGGTGGGCGAGAGCCGCTTCATGGCACTCAACGATTCAGGTAGCGCCGTGTTCGAGAATGCCGACACCGGCAACGGCACCTTCACCACAGCGGCAGGCGCGGCCAACACCGGCAGCGGCGTGGCACAACTGGGTTCGGTCACCGATTCGACCCAGGTGACCAAGGATACCTATTCGATCAATTTCCACAAGACCGGTGATGTCACCACTTACGATGTCGTCGATGCGACGTCCGGTGCAGCGGTGTCGACCGGCACCGCATTCAAGGATGGCGACACGATTGCATTTGCAGGCGTGCAGTTCGATATCAAGGGTGCGCCAGCCGATGGCGACACTTTTTCGGTTGCACCGTCGACCAAGGTCAGCTTGTTTACCACCATCCAGAATTTGATCACCGGCCTGGGCAGCGGCAATTCGGATCCGGTGTCGCAGGCAAAGTTGTCAGCCAGTTTGATCCAGGCTGGTGCGCAGCTCGACAGCATGCAAACCAATGTCCTTTCAGTGCGCTCCTCGATTGGTGCGCGCTTGAACGAACTTGATACGCTCGACGACATCGGTTCGAACCGTGCACTGCAGTACTCATCGCAGCTGCAGGATCTGACGGGCGTTGACACCGTTGCAGCAGCGAGTTTGCTGGCATTGCAGAAACAGACCCTGGAGGCTGCGCAGCAGTCATATGTGATTGTCTCCAAGCTGTCGCTGATGAATTATCTGTAAAAAGTTTGAGGTAATGGGTAAGTGGTTGTAGTAGGAAGGGGTTTTCCTGAGTGGTTGAAATTGTTTGGCGTGTCCCGGAAACGGGCCACGCCATTTTTTTATCGCCAACGCATTTCCTGCTTCCAGGGTTGCCGTTGCGCTGTGGTGTGCCGTGGTGTGGTGTGATGTGGTGTGATTATCTTGTCTTCTGCGCCGGTATCGCCGTCGGCTGGATTGACTGGCCATTGAGCCTGCTGCACACGCTGGTGCCAACCGCTGTCGTCCAATCGTAACAACCCGCTAACAAGTAACTAACATCCACGAAACGGTCGCCTGGATTGCGGCGTTCGTGTTTACCATCTGCTTCACCAATCCCCCTTTTTTGTTTCAACGCGTGCAGTCGGTGAATTCAACGTTGTTGAAATCGTTTTAAACTTGGGCGTGCGATGCACAATGAGCTTATTTTGATTGCCAGAGCGCTTGCTGCGAAGCTGGGCGAGCATCGCACTTCAAACGTGGAAAATGCGCTGTCGAAAGTGTTTAGAGAGTTACCTGAGGATCAGCAATTGGAAATGATTCATATCCTTTTGAAAAGCAATGTCCGTGCGGCTGCGGCTATCGCAGCAAGGGGAGGAATTTCTGTCGCACAGCAAGTTTCATTATTGGAATTTCTGCTCAAAGCTGGGCACACAAACTCACTGAAGGTAATGATCAACAAAGTTTTTGCACATAAACTGGGAGCTGGAATTTTCACCCGCCTTCTGGAGAAGCATCGCGCTCAGTACCCGAAGAGCGTATGTTTTGCATCGTATTATTTCCTTGGGGTAGGTGCCATGAATCCCAAATTGCGATGCTTGCTAGGATCATTATCTGAGTCCACCAAGCCCTAGAGATTCCATTTTTGATCACTCCGCTGATATCGTTTCAACAAAATGCGGGCGGGAAGTTGTCAGCGCTATACCCGGTATTGAACTTGAAGTTTCGATCGCGATCCTGATGAACATAAATTTCGAAATTATTTTAAGAATTTTCTTTTAATCAGTAGCTCATGGAAGAGCAGAGCATCGACCGTAGTACTGGAACTGACCGTCTGTGGGTACATCATAAATTGATGACAATGCCAGGATCCTTTGTGAAATGGATTTGGATTTGGATTTGGGCGATTTCCGAACCAGAAACTGTGAAGCATATCGGCGATTGTCAAAGGTAGTCGAGGCTCGCGGCCATTTGATGATGAATGGTGTAGTCCTCAGCCGCGCTGGCCAACGCATCGCTTGCTTAACTTGTCCGATGAAGAAGCTAAGCACTGGTTTAAATTAATATCTCAGGTCCAATGGGATTTGCTTCCATAGAAGTTTGGTTCATGACTGG
>JBPBPY010000003.1:0-12690 GCA_050954505.1 Janthinobacterium lividum | reverse complement strand
GGCGGCAGATGGCAGTCAACGCGAAAACATGTACTGCATCGTGCGGGCAAATCTGCAAACCAACCAACGTTTCACGGTCAATGAAACGCCGTTGGTCATTGAAGCCAGGAGAAATGTTTACATCGTGGTCCAGGTGCCGGATGAAGCAGCCAATGATGACGCCACCGGCGCGGGCAGCGAACCACACAAGCCGGCAGGCTTTCAAAACGCCGCCTCGGGCAGCATCCCCTCTGCCAGCAAGCCGACAGCAGCACCGGGGGAAAAAGCGAAACGACGCAATACCTTCAGCAGCGGGACAGGGACCGCCGGGCCCGGGAGCAGGTTTGAACAGCCCGGACCGTCGGCGGGATTTGGCAGCAGCAAGCTGCCTTCCGATTTCAAGACAGAGACCCGCTTGCCAAAAGCGAAATATCCGGCAGGCGGTCCTGCGCAAGGCAACACGTTCGTTCCCGGCATGGGCGACCCATTCGGCACCGGCAAGCGGCCGTCCGGATTCAAGGCAGATGACGACAAACCGGAAGCAGGAAAAACCAAAGCAGGCCCTTCACAAGGAAGCAAGGCCTATTCCGGCACGGGTGAGCCACATGACAAGAGCAAGTTGCCGCCCAAATTCAAGACATCGTACAGCCAGCCAAAGACAAGCAAAGGGAAAACCGGTCATGCACAAGGCAGCACCAGCACGACGGGCATGGATAATCCGGTCCTGAAATCGGAAGCGCAATTGTTTGTCGAGAAAAAAGTCAAACCACTGCCCTATGGCGGCAAACCAATTCCGCTCGGCAAATTCCAGACAGAAAGCATGCGCTTGAGCGAAATCAAGGAGCTGGTAGCTCCCCTGATGCGAAGCAAGCCGGATGCGGCACAACTGGCGTGCTTACAGGATAGCTTGAGTTTCCTGATGCTCAATGCCGATGCTGATTTTGAGAAGATTCCCGGACTGGCGGATTCATTTGCTGCTTTTGTCAAAGCGCATCCGCTGAAGACCAGCGATGAATTTGCCGCGCACAACAAGACAGAATTCGCCTCCCATTACATTACTCGCTTGCACCAGAACCTCTTCCCGGATGGTCTCGCGGACCGGACATTGACAGATAATGAAATCAAGCGCCAGGAAAATTTCCTGAAATTTAATGCAGATTACCAGCAGTTGTTTCCGCAAGGATTTGACCCATCCAAAATCGAGATCAAAAATACTGCCGTCGACGTCATGAAAAATTTGCGGCTGATGCGCATGGCATTGCGCAGCTGATCGCAGCCGTCAGCAAAACATCACAAGGGCTGGGCGCGCCACCCCCCGCCCAGCACCTTGTACAGCGTCACCCGGTTGGCCTGCTCGCTGAGCTGCAGTCCGATCAAGGTCTGCTGGGCGGAATACAGTGAGCGCTGGGCATCGAGTACATCGAGGAACGCCGCGCCACCACTGCGAAACAGCGCCTGGGACAAGTCATAACTGCGCTGGGTGGCCGCCACCAGCGACTGCTGGGCAGCCACCCGCTCCGACAAGGTGCGGCGGTCGGCAAATGCATCGGCGACTTCGCGGAAAGCGGTTTGCACGGTTTTTTCATAGGTGGCAAGCTCGATCTGCTGCTGTGCCTGCGCAACCTGCAAATTGGCGCGGTTGGCGCCACCGTCGAAAATCGGTATGCTGATCGACGGCGAAAAATTCCACACCGTGGTGCCGGGGCCAAACAGACCCGAGAGACTGCTGCTGGTAGTGCCGCCGGCGCCGGTGAGTGTAATGCGGGGATAGAACGCCGCACGCGCCGCACCGATGTCGGCATTGCTGCCAATGAGGGTGTGTTCGGCTGCCAGGACGTCCGGACGCATCAGCAGCACGCTGGAAGGCAGATCGGCAGGCGGCATCAGCAGTCTGGCCGTGGGCACGGCCAGCACCGATGTTTCGGCAGCCGGCAACAGGTCCGCTGGCGGAACGCTGCCAACCAGCAGCGCCAGGGCGTTGCCGTCCTGTTCGACCTGGCTGTCGTAGACGCCTACCTGCACGCGTGCGGCATCGACCGTGCTTTGCGCTTGCGCCAGGGCCACACCCGATTGCGCACCCAGTGCATGGCTGCGCTCGATCAGGTCATAGGATTTGCGCTGGCTCTCCAGCGTGATGCGCGCCAGCTGCAAACGCTGCCGGTCTGCGGCCAGTTGCAGCCAGGCGCCAGCCACGGAAGAAACCAGCGTGATCTGGCTGCTGCGGCGTGTTTCCTGGTAGCCCAGATAGGTTTGCAAGGCGGCTTCGCCAAGATTTTTCACGCGGCTGAAGAAGTCGAGTTCGTAACTGGTCAGGCCGATGCTGAGCCCGTAGGTCGACCCGACGCTGGAAACGCCACTGCTGTTGATGGTGCGGGCGCGCTCGGCATCGATGCCGGCATCCACCCCTGGAAAGGCGTCGGCGCGCACCACCCCGTATTGCGCCCGCGCGCGTTCGATGTTCAGCGCCGCCACCCGCAAGTCGCGGTTGTTGGCCAATGCCAGCCGGATCACGCCAAGCAAGCGCTGGTCGACAAAGAAATCATTCAGTTCGAGCGTGGCGGCAGTGCCTGCATCGGCGATGACGCCGTCATTGGCATTGCTGCCCTGGACCGCGCTGGCGGTATTGCCGGTGGTGTCGGCGCCGCCAGTGCCTGCGGCATTGCGCTGTTGCGTACCCTGCCCTGCGGTCTGGTTCGTTGCAGCAGCCGGTAAGGGAGTTGCAGCGGGTGCAGCGGGTGCAGCAGACGCGGCAGGAGCGGCAGGAGCGGCAGACGGCGCAGGCTCGCCCACCCCAGGCAAGGTTGCCGGCACCGATGCTGCCGGACGCTGGTAGTCCGGTGCCAGGTTGACGCACGCCGACAGACACAGGGCGGCAACGCACGCAGCGATTGGTCCGAGGTCCTGTTCGCCTGCCGCGCGCAGCCGCAGCAGTGTTCCTGGCTGGCTGGCCGTGCGTGCAAGCCTTGCCAGCTTGCTTTCATGTACCGAACCCATCAATGCACTCCCGTTGTTGCCACATCCACACCGGCGCCATCGCCAGCCGGCAGAGCCGGCGGCTCTGGCGCTTTTTTCTTTCCGAACGTCAGGCTGCGAATGGTGACGAAGAACAGCGGCACGAAGAAGATGCCCAGCGTCGTGCCCAGCATCATCCCGCCCAGCACGGCCGTGCCGATCGACTGGCGGCCGCCCGCACCGGCACCGGTGCCGATGGCCAGTGGCAGCACGCCAAAGCCGAATGCCAGCGAGGTCATCAGAATCGGGCGCAGGCGCAGGTGCACGGCTTCAAGCGTGGCATCGAGCACGCTCTTGCCCTGTTCCTGCAGCTGCTTGGCGAATTCAACGATCAGGATGGCGTTCTTGGAGGACAGGCCGACGGTGGTCAGCAAGCCAACCTGGAAGTAGACGTCATTGGTCAAACCGCGCAGTCCCGTAAACAACAGTGCGCCAATGATCCCCAGCGGCACCACCAGGATGACCGAGAAAGGCACCGACCAGCTTTCGTACAAAGCAGCCAGGCACAGGAACACGAACAGGATCGAGATGGCATACAGCACCGGCGCCTGCGAACCCGACAGGCGTTCCTGATAGGACGCGCCGGTCCATTCGTAGCCAATGCCCACCGGCATCTGCTTCATGACGTCTTCCACCGCCTTCATCGCCACACCCGAACTGACGCCCGGCGCCGCATCGCCGACGAATTCGTAGGCCGAGCTGCCGTTGTAGCGTTGCAGCTGGGGCGAGCCATAACTCCAGCGCGAGGTCGAGAATGCCGAATACGGCACCATCTGGCCCAGCGTGTTGCGCGCCGTCCAGCGATCGATGTCGGCCGGCAGCATGCGAAATGCCGTATCGCCCTGCATGTAGACGCGCTTGACGCGCCCGCGGTCGATGAAGTCATTGATGTAGGTACCGCCCATGGCCGTCGACAGCGTACTGTCGACCGCATCGGTGGTCAGACTCTGGGCGCCAGCCCGGCGGTCGTCGACATCCAGCGAAAACTGCGGCGTGTCGTCGAGGTTATTGCTGCGCACATTCGAGACTTCCTTGCGCTGCGCCAGCAGCTTGACCACCTGGTCGCGCGCAGCCACCAGTGCATCATGGCCCAGACCATTGATATCCTTGAGATAGAAATTGAAACCGGCGTTCGACCCCAGGCCGCGCACGGCAGGCGGCAGCGAGACGTAGATCTTGGCATCGCGGATCTTGCCCAGATCGGCGGTGGATTTGCGGGCAATCGCTGCGGCGCTTTGCGACGCTTCCTTGCGCTCGCCCCAATCCTTGAGCTTGACGAAACCACGAGCCGAGGATTGGTCACCGTTCTGGCCCGTGACCATGTTCAGAGACAGCACATCGGGATGGCTGGTGAAGTACTCGCGGATCTTGTCCAGCACCGGTTGCAGGCGGGCGTCCGACGCACCGGGCGGCAGGGTGACCTGGATTTGCAGCGAGGCCTGGTCTTCATCGGGGAGGAACGAGGTCGGCAGGCGCAGAAACAACACCACCATGGCAGCGGTGATGACCAGGAAAATGACCAGGAAACGTTTGCTGCGCTTGAGGATGCCGCCCACCATTCCCTGATAACCATTGGCGGTGCGATCAAAGTAACGGTTGAAGCCGGCAAAGAAGCCATCGAGGTAGCGGAAGATTCCCTTGGCATGTTTGCCGCGCTCGGGCGCATGCTGGCCCTTGGCGATCGGTTTCAAGAGCGTTGCGCACAGCGCCGGTGTGAGTGTCAGTGCCACCAGAACCGACAGCATCATGGCCGAGACGATGGTAATGGAAAACTGCCGGTAGATCACACCGGTGGAGCCGCCAAAAAACGCCATGGGAATGAACACTGCCGACAGCACCAGCGCAATGCCGACCAGCGCCGGCGTGATTTCCGCCATCGATTTGCGGGTGGCCTCCTTGGGCGGCAAGCCTTCCTCGCTCATCACGCGTTCGACGTTTTCCACCACCACGATGGCATCATCGACCAGAAGACCGATCGCCAGCACCATGCCGAACATGGTCAGGGTATTGATCGAATAGCCGAAGATCGACAGCACGCCAAAGGTGCCCAGCAGGACCACCGGCACGGCAATGGCGGGAATCAGCGTGGCGCGCATGTTCTGCAGGAAGACATACATGACGATCACCACCAGCAGCATGGCTTCCCCCAGCGCCTTGATGACTTCCTCGATCGAGGCGCTGACGAACGGCGTGGTGTCGACCGAGACATAGGTCTGCAGCTTGTTGGGAAACAGCGGCTGCAGTTCGGCGATCTTGGCCTTGACGGCATCGGCCACCTGTACCGCATTGGCGCCGTCGGCCAGGATGATGCCCATGCCGGCGCCGGGACGCCCGGCCAGCAACTGGCGCACCGTCAGGTTTTCCGCCCCGAGTTCGATGCGTGCCACGTCCTTCAACAACACCACGGCGCCGTCGGCGGTCGAACGCATGACGATATTGCCGAATTGTTCGGCAGTTTGCAGCTTGCTGCGCGAGGTAATGGTGGCATTGAGCTGCTGCTCGCCGACTGCCGGCAAGGCACCGAGCTGGCCCGCCGAGACCTGGGCGTTTTGCGCCAGGACGGCAGTGTTGACGTCGGAAGGCATGAGCGCATATTTGCGCAGCTTGTCGGGGTCGAGCCAGATGCGCATGGCATAACCGGTACCCAGCGTCTGCACTTCGCCCACGCCATCGATGCGGCTGATGACGTCGACCAGGTTGGTGGTGATGTAGTCGCCCACGTCGACGGCGTCGGCACTGCCGTCGCCCGAGTACATCGAGACGATCATCAGGAAGTCATTGCCGCCCTTGGTGACGGTGACGCCGCGCGCCTGCACCGATTGCGGAATGCGCGAGAGCGCCTGCTGCAGCTTGTTTTGCACCTGCATCTGCGCCACATCGATATCGGTACCCGGATTGAAGGTCACGGTGATGCGGGCAATGCCGGAGGAATTGCTGGTCGACTGGATATACAGCAGGTTGTCGAGTCCCTTGAGATTCTGTTCGATGACCTGGGTCACCGAATCTTCCACGGTCTTGGCCGAAGCGCCGGTATAGGTGGCGTTGATGGCCACGCGTGGCGGGGCAATGTCGGGATACTGTTCCAGCGGCAGGGTCTTGATCGACATCAGCCCGGCAAGCATGATGACGATGGAAAGCACCCAGGCAAAGATCGGCCGGTCGATGAAAAAATGCGCCATGAATCGGGTCCTTGCTTATTGCGCTGCAGCGGCACTGGCAGGCGCTGCGGCTGCCGTGGCAGGGGCGTTCGGTTTGGCAGCGGCAGCAGCGGTCGACGGCGCGACGGCAGCAGCAGGGGCCGCCGTTGCCGCCGCTGCTTTCGCGGGTGCGCCTGCGGACCCGGCGCCCTGGCCGGTCTTGATGGTCACTTCGGTCGGTTTGGTCACATCGCCGACAGCCACGCGCTGCGAGCCCTCGACCAATACCCGGTCGCCGGCATCGAGTCCGCCCAGCACCTGCCAGCGCGCGCCGATTGCGCGGCCGACCTGGATATCGCGCCGGGCCACCTTGTTGTCGCTGCCGACCACCAGCGTCGATGCACTGCC
Organism: Janthinobacterium lividum; assembly: GCA_050954505.1. Classification (GTDB taxonomy): domain Bacteria; phylum Pseudomonadota; class Gammaproteobacteria; order Burkholderiales; family Burkholderiaceae_D; genus JAQGMO01. Next base: position 6,154 of record JBPBPY010000003.1, on the reverse strand, counting down.
ATCGGGCGCGCGCGTGACCGCCTGCTGCGGCACCAGCAAGGCTTTTTCATCGATGCCCTCTTCCAGCACGGTGCGCACATACATGCCTGGCATGAGCAAGCCGTCCGGGTTCGGTACCACCGCACGCAAGGTAACGCTGCCGGTGCCGGCATCTACTGTCACCCCGGAAAAGGTCAGCTTGCCCGGATGGTTGTAGGCGCTGCCATCTTCAAGCAGCACCTTGACCGGCGCAGCATTGGCATTGCCTTTGCTGAGGTCGCCACGGGCCAGCTCGCGCTTGAGGCGCAGCAGTTCGCTGCTCGACTGCGTCACATTGACATGCAAGGGGTCGAGCTGCTGCACGGTGGTCAGTGCCGTGGTTTGTCCCACCGCCACCAGCGCGCCGGGCGTCACTGCCGAGAGCGCAATCCAGCCGGCGATCGGCGAGACGATGCGGGTATAGCCGAGGTTGATGCGGGCATTTTCCTGCGCCGCCCGCGCCACGCCCAGATCGGCTTCTGCTTGCTGTGCGGTGGCCAGCGTGGTGTCATTGGCCTGCTGGCTGATGGCGTCGATCTTGACCAGTTCGGCATTGCGCTTGGCTACCGTGCGGGCCACTGCCAGGGTCGACTCGGCCTTGCGCACGCTGGCCTGGGCGCTGGCGTAGGCAGCCTGGAACGGCGCTGCATCGATTTCGTAGAGCGGCTGGCCAGCCTTGACCAAGGCGCCTTCGACAAACAGCCGGCGCTTGATGATGCCACCGACCTGCGGCCGGATCTCGGCAATCAAGGGCGAGACCGTGCGGCCCGAGAGTTCGGTGGAAAATACCAGCCGTTCGGGTTTCAGCGTCACCACCCCCACCTCTTTCTCCTTGGGCGCCGGCTTGGCGGCTTCCTTGGCGCCGGAACATCCGGCCAGCAAGGCCAGTCCCAGGCAGGCGGCAATACCAGGTCTCATGAAATTACGGAGGGAAGCGCGCTGCGGTATGGACATGGTGAGCAAAAAGGACATCAAGAATGTGGATAAAAAGACGGCGGTTAGTGATGTTACAACAGCACCAAGGACACTGCGGTAAATTTCACCTGAGAAACTAAATCAAATGGTAAATAACAACTGTTGCGCCTTTTGTCTTTCGCCGGACTGCGGCACGTCTTCAGTTTGCCGTGCGCAAAACCTTGCTCGATTGATGAACTTCGATCCGCGTCCTGTTACTTAGTCCGCGTGGCTGCTGGCGGCGCTTTACGTGCTCGCCCTGCGCCGAGCCGATCAACCAGGACAACCATCCGCAACCTTCACAACCACTCCCATGGACAAGCCCCGCACATCAACCCGATTCAATGTTTTCAATTCCGCGCACTGGCAAGCGGTCGATGTCAACCGCTACCACCAAAGGGCGCAGGTGGCTGCCGAGCCGGCAGGGGCCATACAGGATGATGGAAAAAGCGGCACTGCCTTCGACGCTGTTGCCTCCGGCGCTGCCCGCAGCGCTGGCAACACCGGCGCCCTCTGCTCCCATCGCGGCACCACCAAGACCGCCTGCACCGGTACTGACGTTGGCAACCAGGACCTTCTACCTTCAATGCGTCCGCGCGTGCCGATGCATGGGTTGCAAGGGATACAAGGAATAAAAAGAATACAAGGGTTGCAGGGGTCGCCATTGCCGAACGGTGCACTGGCGCTGCTGGCATGGCCGCAGACACCAGGCATCGTCCTGCCGCGCGATCTCGATGCGCGTTTTCTTCACGCCCTGGGTCCGACCGGGCTACCGCGCCTGGCCGCCGTATCGCGTTCCATGCACCAGGCCATTGCAGAATTTCTGCAGGCGCTCGATGGTGTGCCGCTGAGCACGACCATGCGTCAATTGCGCGCCGACATGACATCGGAAATGCGCGACCTGCGATATGAGCAGGAACAGATCATGAATCTGCTGTTGAGCCGCGCTGCAAACTACACCCGAAAGCCGCGTTTCATGCCGGCCCTGCTGGCTGCGGCCAGCCAACGCAAGCGCCGCGCGGCCATCGACGGCCTGGTCAACTCGGCCAGCTATCTGCGTTTTTCAACGTTTGCAATGAAGACCGACGACTGGCGCGATGTGCTGCGCCTGGTCGCTGCCGGGGAACATTGGCGTGAATTGACGATCGAGGCATACGGCAGGAAACCGGGTGATCTGGGGAAATTTCTGTTCCCCGAGTTGCAAAAGCTGGCACGCGACTGCCGCAACAACCAGGAAATTCATGTGATCTGCAATTGCCAGCTCGACAAGCTGGACCTGCGCGAGCTGCAAAAGCTGGTCGCGATCAATCCGGCCGTCAAGACGCTGATGTTCAATCATGCTCCAGGGCAATTTCTTGTGACGGCATTGGAGAGTGCGCTCACTCATCGCATGCCCAGCAGCGTCACGCAAATCGTGATCGATGGCGCGCGCTGGGATGTGATGCAGCGCATCGTCGGCATTTTCGGCGGCGACTGTCTGGAACTGCTGGATTTAAAGCGCATCAAGTTCAAACATAGTGACCGCAATGAATCTGAGCGGTTTTCAAGCCACTGTGCCAGGTTGCAGTATCTGTACCTGGATCACTGCGGTTTCGGCGATGACGATATGCCCTACCTGATTGGCCTGCTGCATGAATTGCCGCTGCTCCAAGGGCTGAATTTGGCCGGCAACGATTTCCGCCAGGCTGGCATGCAGCGGTTTGGCCGGTTTTTGGCGAGCAACAAGGTGTTGAAGAACTTGCTTCTTCATCAACAGCATGACAATGGTGAAGGCGCGGTGGCGCTGACCAAAGCGCTGAAGAAAAACATCAGCATCGACGAATTGTGTTTGAGCCTGGATGGCTGCAGCGCTGAAGAGGCCGGAGCGTTTGCGCGCGTGCTGGAGGCGCGGCACAAGCGGCTGCTCCTGCGCCTGGGCGAAAAAAATAACTACCTGCCGATGCTGAAGGATGTTTCCGGGCGCAATCCATTGATAACGGTCCGGCGCAATCCCGCCGCCGACTTCAGCTCGGAAACCTGGACATCCGACCACTGAAGTGCCGGCAGCAGATGAAAAGATATGCAGCGCGATGATAGTGTTTATCTGCATTCATCATTGGCCTGGGGCGGCGTTTTTGCCTACATTACATGGTGTCCATTCGTTTATTGGAGAACGCCATGTCTACCATGCACTCTGCCACCCCGATCTCTGCATTCCAGCTTTCCGCTTCCCGCCCGTCCTACGCCGGCAATGTTGCTGCCGCCGCACAGGCACTGTTCTTGGCACTGTTTTCATTCAAGGCTGCTGCCGCGGCACCAGCACCGTCAGCCAGGCAGCGCATGCGCGCCATCGGCCAGTTGTCATCCATGGCCAGACAGTGCGACGCCATGGCCCCCAGCCTGGCTTCGGAGTTGCGCTATTTCGCTGGCAAGCTGTAAAAGATCCTCCCGGTGCTGAAGCTTCAGGCATCATGAATGCATGCTGGTGAGGACACGTGCCATGATGCCGCCATTCTGTACGTGGCCTGTCGACTGGCTGTGAAACGTCAACTGCCGCGGTAGGTCGAGTACGACCACGGCGACATCAATAACGGCACGTGATAGCTGGCGCTCGAGTCGGCAATGCCGAAGGCCAGCGTGATGCGGTCGAGAAAACGCGGCTCGGGCAAGGCCACACCCTGGGCAGCGAAATAGTCACCGGCACCAAATTCCAGTTCGTACAAACCCGGCATCATGGCCTGCCCTTCCAGCAAGGGCGCACTGCAGCGGCCATCTGCATTGCTGGTGGTCAAGACCAGCAACTGCCTGGCTTGTGCTTCGATGCGGTAAAGCGTGATGCCGACACCGGCGGCAGGCTTGCCCTGGCTGACATCAAGGATGTGGGTACTGAGCTTGCCCATGAAGTACTTCTCCGAATACACGCTGAGTTGATAGGGTAATGGCCAGCAGGCACGGCACCAGCACCAGCACCAGTAATTGTAGCGTGCCGAAACCGGCGCCAGTTGGCAAACCGGCGGGCTGGCGCAGGTAAAATGGTCTTGCCGGCGCGCGCTTGGGCGCCTTGGCCTTTCACCCTCAGCCAGCAAGGAAATCATGGTCCCTGTCGTTTGCACCCACGCGCGCCACGCCAGCGCCATCCTGGCCATCTTCAACGACGCCATCGCCAACTCCACTGCGCTCTACGACTATCACGCGCGCACGCCTGAAAACATGATCAGCTGGTTCCAGGCCAAGGCGGAGCGCAATTTTCCCGTCATCGGCATCGAGGACGAGCATGGCCAGCTGCTCGGTTTCGCCAGCTATGCCGGCTTTCGTCCGCATGCCGCCTACAAATACACCATCGAGCATTCAGTGTATGTGCAGCGCGACCAGCGCCGCAAGGGCGTGGCGCTGGCCCTGATGACCCAGCTCATCGAGCTGGCCCGGCAGCAGGATTACCATGTGATGATCGGCGCCATCGACGCCGACAACCGGGCCAGTATCGCGCTGCATGAAGCGCTGGGCTTTACCTATACCGGCACGATCCGCCAGGCCGGTTTCAACTTCGGCCGCTGGGTCGACCTGAGTTTCATGCAGCGGGTGCTCGATACCCCAGGCGCGCCTGTTGATGGTTGAAGGCGCCGCGGTTTCAGCAGCTTCACACCCCCGCATTGCCCATGTAGAATTGCCTGTAGCACAGCGGTGCGTGAGGCCATCTCGCACAGGCGCTGCTGTTGCCGTGACGGCTGCAGGCACATATCGACCGCGCAATTGACATCGTGATGCGCGGGCGTAGTGCAAGACGGTCTGGCGCGCGTCACCGCATTTCCTTGAAGGCGAACAGGCAAAACCAGGCGAATTGGAAACCATGTCCTCAACCAGCACCGCCTCCAGCGCCACCAATGCAGCCGCCCTGGCCGATCCAGCAGTGATCCGTTTTTACCATCGCGGTGAAATCGCCAGCATCAGCGCCAGCGCCACCACACGCACGGTTTTGCAGCACCTGCGCGAAGACCTGGCCTGCACAGGCACCAAGGAAGGGTGCGCCGAAGGCGACTGCGGCGCCTGTACTGTGGTGATCGGCGAACTCGACAATGAACAACTGGTCTTCAAGACCGTCAATGCCTGCATTCAGCTCCTGCCCACGCTCGATGGCCGCGCACTGTTTACCGTTGAAGACCTGAAGGCCGCCGATGGCAGCCTGCATCCGGTACAGCAAGCGATGGTTGAATGCCATGGATCGCAATGCGGCTTCTGCACGCCGGGTTTTGTCATGTCGCTTTGGGGCCTGTACCTCAAACGTGAAGCTGGTGATGGTGAAATCAGCGGGACAGGTGTGGCTGGCGGTGCTGGCAGTGGCGAAGTCCGGGGAGCGGCTGTGGCTGATGCTGATGCTAATGGAACGGTCGCCACAGCCCGGTCTGGCCGGGCTGGCGCTGCTGCCACCGATGGCACCGATGCCGATGTCGCTGCCACCGATGCCGCTGGTTCAGCCCCGTACGCTGGCGCGGTAGGCGCGGTAGACGCGGCAGGCGCAGCAGGCTCGGCAGCCATGGCCAGGAGTGCCGACTGCCGCTGCGAAGTCGACACTGCCTTGTCAGGCAACCTGTGCCGCTGCACCGGTTATCGTCCCATCATCGCCGCCGCGCAGCGCATGCAGCAACTGCCTGCCGTGCGGTTCAACCGCGAAGCAGTACGCCAGGCTTTGCTGGCGCTGCGCCGCACGCCTGCGCAGGCGTTGGATTATCGCCACGCCAGCCAGCAATTCTGCGCACCGGCGACCCTGGACCAGTTGCTCAAGCTGCGCCACGCAATGCCGCAAGCGGTGATGCTGGCCGGCTGCACCGATGTCGGCCTGTGGGTGACCAAGCAATTGCGCGCGCTGCCGGCAATCATCTACCTGGGCCAGGTCGCCGAATTACGCCAGATCAGGCAAACGCAGACGTCCATCGAGATCGGCGCTGGTGTTTCGCTCGAGAAGGCCTACGCAGCAGTGTGCCGCCACTACGAAACCGAACTCGGCCAGTTCTGGCAGCGCTTTGCTTCGCTGCCGATCCGCAATGCCGGCACGCTGGGCGGCAATCTCGCCAATGGCTCGCCGATCGGCGACTCCATGCCCTGGCTCATTGCGCTGGGCGCCCGCGTCAAATTGCGCTCGGCCACCAGTGCACGCTGGCTACCGCTCGAAGCGCTCTACCTCGGTTACCAGCGCAAGGACATGCTG
>JBPBPY010000353.1:0-12796 GCA_050954505.1 Janthinobacterium lividum | reverse complement strand
TCAACCTCAAGCCCGCCTACCTTGGCACTGTCAGCAGCGTCAGTTATGACGGCAGCAGTGACGACCTGCTCACCGCCGGCCTGGGCAAGACCGGCCTCGGTGCGGCAACCGCGCCAGTGCCTGCCGACCCGCTCAAGCCGACTGCCGCCGAATTGCGCAAGATTGCCATCTACAATAATTACCGCGCCATTTTGGACATCACGGCCGGTGGCGGCTACGGCACCCTGTACGGACCAAACGTCGATGCCAAGGGCGTGGTTGGCACAGGCGAAGGACGCATTGCCGGCACCGAATACCTGGCCTATTCCGACGATGGCACGGGCTTGATGAACATTACCATGATGGTCCAGGTGCCGGCCGGCTTCGACCCGGCCAACCCCTGCATCGTCACCGGCACTTCGAGCGGTTCGCGCGGGGTGTATGGCGCCATCGGCAGCGCCGGCGAATGGGGCTTGAAAAACAATTGCGCCGTGGCGTATACCGACAAGGGCACCGGCAACGGCATACATGATCTGCAAAACAATACCGTCAGCCTGATCACCGGCGAACGGGCCAATGCGGTCACTGCAGGCAAGGCCTCGAACTTCACCGCACCAATCAGCGAAGCCCAGCGCGCTGTATTCAACATTGCCACACCAAACCGCTTTGCGGTCAAGCATGCGCACTCGCAGCAGAACTCGGAAAAGGATTGGGGCAAATGGACGCTGCAATCGGTCGAATTTGCCTACTACATCCTGAACCAGCAATACGGAGCGCTGGCGCGCGACCGCATCGCGCATATCAAGCGCTTCTCGCCGGCCAACACCATCGTGATAGCGTCGAGCGTCTCCAATGGCGCCGGTGCTGCACTGGCCGCCGGCGAACTCGATACCCAGGGTTTGATCAGTGGCATCGCCGTGGCAGAGCCGCAGATCCAGGTCACGCCCGATACACGCCTGACCGTGCAGCGCGGAGCCACCATCACCAATGGCACGGGCCGCACGCTGTATGACTATTCCACGCTGGCAAACCTGCTGCAACCGTGCGCGGCCCTGCTCTCGCCAGCAAGCAACGCACTCAATACCGTCAACACGGTAATTGCCACCAATCGCTGTGCTGCCCTCAAAGCCAGTGGCTTGATCAGCGGTGTCAGTACCGCCGAGCTGGCAGCCAGCGCAATGAATGCACTGGTGGCGGCCGGCTGGCAGCCGGAGAGCAATGACCTGCAGGCTTCGCACTATTCGTTTGCCACCCTGCCGGTCACGCTGACCTATGCCAATGCGTACGGCCGTTTTTCCGTGCTCGATAACCTGTGCGGCTTCAGTTATGCAGCCACCGGCGCCGCCACCTCGGCCACGCCCAATGCACCAGTTGCCCTGGCGGCAGCGGCGATCGCCACATCGTTCGGTGCCGGCAACGGCGTGCCGGCCACCATCGGCATCAACATCATCAACAACAACAGTGCCGGCGGTCCGCTGCTCGATGCAGCTTCGTTTGGCGCGGCCAATGTGCAGGACTACAACACCACCGGCGCGCTATGCCTGCGCGAACTGGCCACGGGCAGCAGCGCCAACGCCGTCCGGGTACGGCAAGGCATTGCCGAAGTGCTGCATGGCGCCAACCTGCATGGGAAACCGGCGCTGATCGTCCACGGCCGCAGCGATACGCTGGTACCGGTGGCATTCAGTTCACGGCCTTATTACGGCTTGAACAAGATCGTTGAAGGCAGCAACAGCAAGCTGAGCTATATCGAAGTGGCCAATGCACAGCACTTCGATTCCTTCCTTGGTTTTGCCGGTTATGGCGAACGCCTGGTGCCCCTGCACCGCTACTTCATCCAGGCCATGGACCTGATGTATGCCAACCTGAAAAATGGCAGTGCCTTGCCCGCCAGCCAGGTGGTGCGCACGACGCCGCGTGGACTCAACGGTACCGCCGTCAATCCAATCAGCGTGGCCAACGTACCGGCGATCAAGCTGGTGCCGGCAGTCTCCGACCAGATCACGTTCGGTGCCAATCTGCTGACGATTGCAGACTGATTGCCGTCGTGACCAGAGCCGGGGCAAACGCTGCGCCCGGCTTCGATCTGCATCCTGCAGTTTTTCAGGTGGCGGGCCGCGACTTCCGCGATAATTGCGTTTTGTCCCAGCGTCCCGCCATGTCAATACGCCTTATCGCCGGACTCGGCAACCCCGGCCCCGAATATGAACAGACCCGTCACAATGCCGGTTTCTGGCTGGTCGATGTACTGGCAGGCACGCGCCTGCCGCGCGAATCGCGTTTCAATGCATTGGCTGGAAAGACGCGCATTGCGGGTCACGAAGTCTGGCTGATCGAACCGCAGACCTTCATGAACCGTTCCGGTCTATCGGTCGGTGGCTTGGCGCATTTCTACAAGATCCTGCCGCAAGAGATCTTGGTGGTGCATGATGAACTCGACTTTGCGCCAGGCATCGCACGCCTGAAAAAAGGCGGTTCCTCGGGCGGCCACAACGGCTTGAAGGACATCACCGCTGCGCTGGGTATGCAGGACTACTGGCGCCTGCGGCTGGGCATTGGCCATCCCCGCACGCTCAACCTGCAACAGCAGGTTGCGGACTTCGTACTGCAGCGGCCGCGCCGCGAAGACCAGTTGCTGATCGATGAGGCAATTGCCCGCAGCGTGGAAACCCTGCCACTTCTGTGCGAAGGAAAGTTCGAGGCGGCGATGATGGCACTGCATACCGTCTCCTGAAACTGGTGCGCTGGAGTCGACCGGCACACCGGCGCACCTGCTGGTTCGATGATCGCGGCTGCGGAACTTAATTCAACTTCTTCAAGGTTGACTCAAGCACGGCATTGTCGATGGTCAGCTTGGAGACCGGGGCAAGACTGGCGGCATATTCCTGCGCCATCTTTTGCTGGCGCTGCTGGCGCATCAAGGCCTGCAGACGCGGCTTGACTTCTTCCAGCGTCGCCGTACGCGCTGGCAGGACTTCGATCAAGCGCACGATGTGAAAGCCCGCCGACGATTGCAGCGCATCGCTGACCTTGCCTGGCTTGAGTTTGAGCACCTCGGTGCGGATTTCCGGCATGATCTGCTCAGCCGTCAACCGCCCAACGTCACCGCCCCGTTCCGCGCTGCCTTTTTCCTGCGAGCGGCTGCGCGCCAGTGCGGCGAAGTCATCGCTGCTGCGCGCCTGCGCCACCAGCTTTTTGGCTTCTTCGCGCTGCGTGGCCACCACGGCCGCTTCGCTGGCCGGCGCGGCCAGGAAGATCTGCGCCAGATGATAGGTCACCGGAATCTTGAATTCCGCCTTGCCCTGCTCGTAGGCGGCCTTGACTTCCGCGTCCGTCGGATAACCCGGTGGCGCCACGATGATGGAGTCGAGATAGGATGCATTGACCACCCGCGCGGTGACTTCGTGCTGGGCAATCTCGACCCGGGCCTTGACTTCCGGACGGTCCGCCCAACCCTTGCTGCGCGCTTCGGCCAGCAAGGCTTCAGTGGCCAGGCGCTGGCGCAACCAGTTGCCCAGCGCGGCACTGTTGGCCTTGACCGCAGCGCGCTCGGCCGGCGGCATGGCGCTGAACAATTGCTCGACTTCCTTCTGGTTGATGGTGACCGAACCCAGTCGTGCCACTACCGGGTCGCCGCTGGCGGCCTTGGTGGCAGCGGTCTGTGCCAAGACTGGCCCGGAAAGCGCAGCAAGCATCAAGGCGCCGGCAGCGCAGGACGCTGGCAAAACTTTTGAGAATGTAAAAGACATGGCAGACTTCTTTCTGTATGAATGTTGGTGGACTCGGCACGGCATTGCGGCATTTGACGCGCCGTTGGATCAAATTCAGGACAACTGCAGCGCTTCCGTGTCGGCCCGTGACTGGGCAATATCATAAACGACTTGCTTGCTGCCGCGGAATTTGTCGCCCATGCCGGCAAAACGGCAGCGCGCGGCAGCATCGATCTGCACGCAGGCGGTGCTGGCGCAGATCATGCGCGGACTCGACGGCACGGGGCGTTACAATACCGCTATCCGGACATTGATGGACCTTGCCCTGCCTGCACCGCGGGATACGGGCGCCATCGATTCCGCGCATTTTCGCGATTCGTCCTGCGCTCCCCCTCTGCTGGCCGTTGCGTTGAATCTGCGCATCGCCAACCTAATGATTGATCAAGGAATACCATGAGTCTCCAATGCGGCATCGTCGGCCTGCCCAACGTCGGCAAATCCACGCTTTTCAACGCACTGACCAAGGCCGGCATTCCGGCTGAAAACTATCCTTTCTGTACCATCGAGCCCAATGTCGGCGTGGTCGAGGTACCGGATCCACGCCTGGCGGCGCTGTCGGCCATCGTCAAGCCCGAACGCATCGTGCCGGCCATTGTCGAGTTCGTCGACATTGCCGGTCTGGTAGCAGGTGCGTCCAAGGGCGAAGGCCTGGGCAACCAGTTCCTGGCGCACATCCGCGAGACCGATGCCATTGTCAACGTGGTGCGCTGCTTCGAAGACGACAACGTCATCCACGTCGCCGGCAAGATCAGCCCGCTCGACGATATCGAAGTCATCCAGACCGAGCTGGCGCTGGCTGACATGGGTACGGTTGAAAAAGCCATTCACCGGGAAAACAAGAAGGCGCGTTCAGGCGACAAGGATGCCGGCAAGCTGGTGGCCCTGCTCGAACGCATCATGCCCCATCTTGACCAGGCCAAGCCGGTGCGCGCATTGGGCCTGGATGCCGAAGAAATGGAACTCATCAAACCGCTGTGCCTGATCACGGCCAAGCCGGCAATGTATGTCGCCAACGTCTCGGATTCCGGTTTTACCAACAATCCCCTGCTGGACCAGTTGACGGCCTATGCCAAGACGCAGAACGCACCCATCGTGGCAATCTGCGCGGCAATCGAGTCGGAAATTTCCGAACTCGACGATGCGGACAAGGTGGAATTCCTGGCCGATATGGGCATGGAAGAGCCTGGACTGGACCGGCTCATTCGCGCAGCCTACAAACTGCTGGGCTTGCAAACCTACTTCACCGCCGGCGTCAAGGAAGTGCGCGCCTGGACCATCCAGATCGGCGACACAGGTCCCAAGGCAGCAGGCGTCATCCACACCGATTTCGAACGCGGCTTCATTCGCGCGCAAACGATTGCCTTCGATGACTTCATCAATTTCAAGGGTGAAGCCGGTGCCAAGGAAGCAGGAAAGATGCGCGCGGAAGGCAAGGAATACGTGGTCAAGGATGGCGATGTATTGAATTTCCTGTTCAACGTCTGAGCCGCAAGGCGGCAGCGCTGGAAGCATTGGCAATCCAATGACAGCGGCTGCCGTGTTTTCAAGCGAAACAGGCGGGATCCCGTCCATGTAATGATGTAAAAAGGGTGCGCCGCAAGCGGGGCACCCTATTTTTACATCAACAGCTGCGCACAAGCTTGCTGGCGGGCATGACACCCGCAGCAGCCAGGCGCGGCCGCGCGCAAGCGCATCGCTTATTGCAGTTTTTTCAGCGTCGCATCGAGTACCGCGGTATCGACGTTGAGCGCCGAAGCCGGCGCCAGGCTGTTGGCATAATCCAGCGCCAGCTGCTGCTGGCGCTGCTGGCGCATCAGGGTCTGCAGTCCCGGCTTGACTTCTTCCAGCGTCGCCGTATGAGCGGGCACGATTTCGATCATGCGCACGATATGAAAACCGGCCGGTGATTGCAGCGGCTCGCTGATGGCGCCCGCCTTGAGCTTGACCACTTCTGCCCGGATTTCCGGCGTGATCTGGTCGACCGGCAAGGTACCGACCTCGCCGCCGCGCTGGGCGGTGGTCTGGTCTTGCGACTTGCTGCGCGCCAAGGCAGCAAAGTCGCCGCGGCGCGCTTCGGCGGCCAGCTTTTTGGCGGCTTCGCGCTGGCTTGCCACCGCTGCCGCATCACCTGCAGGGGCGGCCAGGAAGATCTGCGCCAGCTTGTAGGTATCCGGCACCTTGAAGTCAGGACGGCCCTTGTCGTACGCTGCCTTGAGTTCGGCATCGCTAGGATAACCAGCCGGCAAGGCGGCGACCGATTCGAGATAGGCAGAATTGACCAGCCGCGCGGTGATTTCCCGTTTTGCCAATTCCAGCCGGGCTTTCACCTCGGGCCGCTCGCCCCAGCCCTTGCTCATGGCTTCGGCAAGCACGGTTTCACTGGCCAGGCGCTGGCGCAGCCAGTTGCTGACCGGCGTGCTGTCGGCCTTGACCGCCGCGCGTTCTGCAGGTGGCATGGTGATGAATAACTGTTCGACTTCCTTCTGGCCAATGGTGATGTTGCCGGCGCGGGCAACAACGGGGTCGGCAGCGGTCTGTGCCAGCGCCAAACCTGGCAGCGAAGCAAACAAAACCGACCATAAAGCACAAACAGGCAATGAAATTTTTCTGGACTGGTAAGACATGACATCTCTCTGTGAAAGTTTACGGGAGCGACCAACTGTTTTATGTACAAGACGGGATGGTGAAATACGAAATGGGAACGTCGGTCCGGTAGAAATTGAATGCCTCCTGCAGTGTGACCAGGCCGGACCCGATGTGAAGATCGCACCTTTATCGTATGAATTTAATTTAGCAGACTGGATAAAAACTGCATCGACGATTAGATGGCTAAAAACCCCCGATCAATGCCGATGCATTTGACTGAAACTGTCTTTCGAACCAGGATGACGCATCAAGATGCAACGACCCGCAGAATGGCCAATGGATTACCAAGGGACAAGACGACATCGTGGCAATTTGGCTCATCACCGGCAAATTAATGCCCTTAAGAAATTATAGTATGGCATTTTTATCGTGGCGTAGCAATTCACTGCGAATGCATGGCGATTTTTTATCGGTCATGCGATGAGTGGCCTGAAATAAGGATCAAAATCCAGACTTGTTCGCCGACAACGGCGGCAAAACAGCCTGCCAGCCCAGCACCGGTGCTAAAATCCCGTTTCATTTACTTTTGAGGATAGCTTGATGAATAAAACAGAATTGATCGATGCGATTGCCGCCGACTGCGATTTGTCCAAGGCAGCTGCTCAACGCGCACTCGAATCCGCAATCGACAATGTGATCAAGACCGTCACCGCTGGCGACTCCGTTCAACTGATCGGCTTCGGCACCTTCCTGTCCGGCGCACGCGCTGAACGTACTGGCCGCAATCCACGCACTGGTGAAGACATCACCATTGCTGCGGCGAAAACCGTGCGTTTTACTGCTGGCAAAGCATTCAAGGATGCGGTCAACAGCAAGAAGTAATCAGTCATTCCTGGCTCAGGAGCCTGCGCCGCACCTGCCAAGTCATGGGTATCCGGGAGTTTGCGCTAATGCCGGATCGCGCGGGCCGCTGTCTTGAACGCGTGGATTGATGCAATTTGCTTGTAAGCAGCAGCGCGCTTGCCATGACACCGGCTTCGGCAATGTAGCAGCTCACTCGACATGGCGCACTGAAATGGACATTTGATTGAGCGATTTCAGTGCGCAAGTAACGCCCCTATCCTGCTCCCGACGACCTGGATCGCCATGCCCAGTGTGCGCGATTGGCAAGGCCATGGCGCCGAAAAGTTGGAAGTCTTGTCGATATTGCCGTTGACAAAGCAATTTAATTTCCACCAAAACAATTAATTTCAAAAAATTTCGTGGCTTTTCTGCGATACCGTATTTTTACCTATTGCAGTGCACCCTGTGTTGAACTATAGTGGATCTGTCTCCTCCACCCTCCTAAAGGATGGATTCAGCCCGCACCGCAAGGTCTGCGGGCTTTTTTTTATGTTGGAATTCTCCCCGTTTTCGTGCAGAATGCGTCAGCAGTTAAAAAAATCCATCTCAGAAGAGGTGAGGAGACAGGGGCCCGCATCGAAAGATCGCGGGCTTTTTTATCGGCCTGGATGAGCGCGCCTGTTCCCTTCCGGAAGGCCTGCATGTTGTAACATGTTTGGCTTCATGCCGCTGACAGCAACCGGCATCCCACCCTTTCAAGATCCAGCCATGGCCACGTTGACTGCACTGACACTGTATCCAATCAAATCCTGTGGCGGCATCAGCGTACAACAGGCCACGCTGCAGGAAACCGGCCTGGCAGTGGGCGCCATTGGTGACCGGGAGTGGATGCTGGTTGACCATGCCGGCCAGTTCCTGACGCAGCGGGAGTTGCCGGCAATGGCTACCTTGCGCCCCGTGATCTCGGCGCTGGGTCTGCATGTGCACGCCCCGGGTTGCCCTCCTTTGCAGATCGATTTGAACATGCCGCCAGCCGGCCGTGCTCAACTGCTTGCTGTCGGGATCTGGAAAGATCGTCTTGATGCAATCGATTGCGGCGAAGCTGCGGCGCGATGGTTTTCCACCGCACTGTCAAATCCATGCCGGCTGGTGCGCTTTGCCTCTGGCGCGCGGCGGCTGGCAGATGCCGCCTGGAGCAATGGCCAGCAGGTGCCTACGCTGTTTTCCGATGGCTTTCCAATCCTGGTCATTTCCGAAGCATCCTTGGCTGACTTGAACCGGCGCTTGCTGCAGCAGGCGCGCCCGGCGCTGCCGATGGCGCGCTTTCGTCCAAATATCGTGCTGGGTGGGGTCGATGAATTCGAGGAAGACTTTGCCGCGACGCTGGACTTCGGCCAAGCCGTATTGAAACCAACCAAGCCCTGCCCGCGCTGCGCCATACCGTCCGTGGACCAGCAGAGTGGCCGGGTCGGTCCTGATCCGCTGGACATTCTGCAGACCTACCGCGCCATGGACCGCATTGGTGGCGGCATTGCTTTCGGCATCAATGCAATTGTGCAATCAGGTGCCGGCGCAAGCTTGAGGGTAGGACAGGAAGTGGGAATCGAACTGGCGTTCTAGTCTGCAGGAAGCCGGGTAGCGAAAAGTCCGACAACCCGGGAGGGGTTTTTCCTGCTGTTGCCACGGCATTTCCATTGTCAATGCGACTGAAGGCAGTGCTTCAGGACCTAGATACTTCCGGTGCCAGGCCCGCCTGCAGCCGCTGATACTTGGCCATCAGCTGCTCCGGCGTCTCGCGCCAGGCCGGGTCGAATGGGATGCAGGCCACGGGACAAACCTGCTGGCATTGGGGTTCGTTGAAATGCCCAACACATTCGGTACATTTGTTGGGATCGATTTCGTAGATTTCCAAGCCCTGATAGATGGCGTCATTCGGGCACTCGGGCTCGCACACGTCGCAATTGATGCAGTCGTCAGTGTCAGCAAGGCCATGGTGTCGTGTCAGGATTGAATTCAGGTGTTCAGGCGGTCAGATGTTCGGATGTTCAGGCTTCGGCAGGGCGGGCTTCTTGCGCCGCGATCTTTTCCTTGAGCCATTTTTCAACCGATGGGAACACGAATTTCGACACATCGCCTCCCAGTACGGCAATTTCACGCACGATGGTGCCAGAGATGAACTGGTACTGGTCGGACGGCGTCAGGAACAGGGTTTCCACATCGGGCAGCAAATAACGGTTCATGCCCGCCATTTGAAATTCATATTCAAAGTCGGAGACGGCACGCAGGCCGCGCACGATCACGCGTGCATCGTGGCGCCGCACAAAGTCCTTGAGCAAGCCGGAAAAACTTTCGACCTGCACATTTGGATAATGTCCCAGCACTTCATTGGCAATCGACAAGCGATCCGCCAGCGAAAAGAAAGGCCGCTTGTTCTTGCTGTCGGCCACGCCGACGATGAGCTTGTCGAACAGCCCTGATGCACGCCGGACCAGGTCTTCATGGCCTCTGGTCAGGGGATCGAATGTTCCGGGATATATGGCGGTTACCATGGCGTCTCCACAAATAGAACGGGCATTATGCCCTATTTACACTTATGCAATATTTCGGCAATGAATTTGACAACACATTGCCAATTCGACACCACAGTCCTGCTTGACATCCTACTCAGGAACGCCGTTTGAGTAAATGGAAATATACCGCGCCAGCCTTGTCTGCGCGCACGACTTCCCAGCCTTCGAGCCAGTCCGGCGGCGCGCTGCCGTCGAGCGCGCTTTCCGCTTCCACATACACCATACCCTGTGCTGCCAGCAGGGCAACGCAGGCAGGCAGCATTTTCGGCAACCAGTCGTGATGATAGGGGGGGTCAAGGAAGATGACATTGAAGCCACCGCCACCACGCTGGGCAAGTCGCTGCGCTGCAGACATGGCGTCGCCGGCCACGATGGTGAGCTGCTGCGCCTTGAGCTTGTCCTTTACCGCTTCCATCTGGCGCACGGCAGGCGGCGACGATTCGACCAGCGTGACGCTGGCCGCTCCCCGGCTGGCCGCCTCGAAACCAAAGGCACCGGTGCCGGCAAACAGATCCAGGCAACTGATATTGTCCCAGCGCGCATTGAAAAAATAACCCAGCCAGTTGAAGACGGTCTCGCGCACCCGGTCTGGCGTCGGCCGCAAACCGTTGGCAGCAAGCACTGCCAACGGCGTACGCTTCCACATTCCACCAATGATGCGCACCTGATGCGGCGCACTGGGTGGAAAATGGACCGGCTTTTTCGGCTTGCGGCCCGCTTCACTTGCTTTCGGGCGGCTCATGCCGGTCCGCCAACCACGACCGTGACCATGCGGTCGAGGAATACCTTGCGTGCAAAGGCGGCGCGGATTTGTGCCACCGTCACGCCTTGTATCTGCGCGGTCCAGCGATCGAGGTAATCGAGCGGCAAATCATAGAATCCGATAACGGCAATGTTATCGAGGATCTTGCGGTTATTGTCGATGCGCAGTGCAAAGCCGCCGACCAGGTTGTCCTTGGCAGCCTTGAGTTCGGCTTCGCTCGGGCCGTCACGCAGGAAGCCGCTCAGCGTATCACGCACCACCTTGAGTGCCTGGCCGGTCTGGCCTTTTTGCGTTTGCAAACCGATCTGGAACGGACCCGCCTGCGCCATCGGGTTGAAATAACTGTAGACGCTGTAAGCCAGGCCGCGCGTCTCGCGCACCTCATGCGTCAAGCGCGAAACAAAGCCGCCGCCGCCGAGGATGTAATTGCCTACGGTCAGTGGGAAGAAGTCGGGGTCGCCGCGCACCAGCGCTGGTGCGCCGATCAGGATATGGGCTTGCGAGGCCGGATGGGCCAGCCTTTCCTCCTGCGCCTGTGGCAACGGCGTCGAGGCCATGGCCGGCAGTGCCGCACCTTGTGGCAAGCCGCCAGTGAGTTGCTGCGCAATCGCCTCGGCTTGTGCCCGTGACAGATCGCCGATCAGGGCCACCACGGCACGGTTGGCGACGTAATGCATCTTGTGGAAACTCACCAGGTCGGCGCGCGTGATGGCATTCACCGAGACTTCGGTCAGCTCACGGGCATAGGGATGATTCTGGTAAGCCAGGCGCCAGAACGCGCGCTCGGCAATGGCTTCCGGTTTGGTCAGTGATTCGCGGATCGCGGCAACGGTGCGCGCCTTGTCGCGCGCCAGCAGCGCTTCCGGAAATGCAGGCTG
Organism: Janthinobacterium lividum; assembly: GCA_050954505.1. Classification (GTDB taxonomy): domain Bacteria; phylum Pseudomonadota; class Gammaproteobacteria; order Burkholderiales; family Burkholderiaceae_D; genus JAQGMO01. The sequence continues at coordinate 1,407 of JBPBPY010000353.1, read as the reverse complement.
CGCCAGCAGCCGTCCCATCAGCGCGACAGCGCGTTCGCGCACGTCTTGCGCCGACAGGGTGCGCAAGGTCACGCCGCTGCGGTCGGCCCCGGCGCTGCCTCCCCGCTGCGCTGCCAGGTCGGCAAAGGCATCGGACACTTCTGCTTCGTTCAGTGCCGGCGCCTGGCTGCCGTCGGCATTCACGGCCGGATGCAGGCCGCGCCCCAGCATGGCATTGGTCAGCGCGGCGGTGCCAGCCTTGCCCTGCGGGTCACGGCGTGAACCGGCATCGAACTCCACGCTCAGGTCGACAATGGGAATGGTATGGTTTTCGACAAAATACACCCGGGCGCCATTGGCCAGCGTCCAGTTCTGGATTTGCAGCGCGGCATGGGCGGCGGAAACACTGGTGAAGGAGAGTGCAAGGAACAGTAATTTTTTCAGCATGGCGGATTCCGGCAAATGGACAAATGCAAACAGCAGTGACAGGCGGGGCCGGCGGTTCAGCGCAATGCTGCACCGGCGTCGCTGGCCGATGGCGCGGCCGGCTTCTTGTCCGACAAAGGCAGCGGCACCAGCGTGGCTACCGTCAACTGGTCATCGTTGAAGTATTTGCGCGCGACCGCTTGCACCTGCCGAGCTGTTACCTGCCCGAGTTTTTCGATGATGCGGTCAATCTGGCGGTAGGAGATGCCGGTCATCTCCATGACGCCGATTTCCATCGCCTGGCCAAAAATCGAATCGCGTTTGTAGATCTGGCTGGCAATGAGCTGGGTCTTCACCCGTGCCAGTTCCTGTTCCGAGACGCCGTCGCGGGCAATGCGCTCGACTTCGGCGCGCAGCAGGGTTTCCATCTGGGCCGTGCTGGTGCCAACGGCGGGCGAACCGTCCAGAATGAACAGCGATGGTCCGCGCGCATTGTTGGAATACGATGCACCGGCAGAATTGGCAACCCGGTCAGTGCGCACCAGCTTGGCCGGCAGGCGGGCATTGTCATAACCGTCGAGCACGGCGGCAAGGACATCGAGCGCATGGACGTCGTCGTCCTTTTCGACATCGCGCAGGCTCGGCGCCTTGAATGCCAGAAGCACCATCGGATTTTCCGCCGGGGCCTTGACGATCACGTGGCGCTGTCCCTCCTGCAGCGGTTCGGTTTGTGGATTGACGACAGGCAGGTCCTTGCGCGCAATCGAACCGAAATATTTTTGCGCCAGTGACAGTACCTGTTTCGCATCCACATCGCCGGTCACCACCATGGTGGCATTGTTGGGAGCGTACCAGCGCGCATGCCAGGCTTTGACGTCTTCGACTTTCAGGTGCTCAAGATCGTCCATCCAGCCGATGATGGGATTGTGGTAGGGATTGGCGACAAATGCCGTTGCATAGAGCGCCTCCGAGAGTTTGGCGCCGGCCTGGTCTTCGGTGCGC
>JBPBPY010000115.1:0-12968 GCA_050954505.1 Janthinobacterium lividum | reverse complement strand
GGGCGGCGAGATCGCCAACAACCTCGATGACCTGTACGCCTACATGAGCCGCCAGCTCCTGATGGGCAACCTCACCAACAGCGCCGCCAAGTTCGAGGAAGTGCGCACGCTGCTGCTGAATTTGCGCAGCGCCTGGGTGGCCATCGATCCCAACAAGGGCAGCGCAGCGCCGGCGCAGGTGCGGCCCTCGTCCCAGGTCGATCATACCTATGATGCCTTGCGTCCCAACGTTTCCCGACTGGTTAAGGCTTGAGCGACATGGACAGAGCTGAAATGATTGCGCTGTACGAAAACGTGGCGGTGCTCACCGGCCACATGCTGGAAGCGGCGCGCAATAGCGACTGGGATCGCCTGGTCGAACTTGAGTCGATGTGCACCCGCCATGTGCAGACGCTGCGCGAAAATGTGCCGCCGCCGCAATTGGCCGGTCAGGAGCGCGACCGCAAGGTCGACCTGATCAACCGCATCCTCGCCGACGACCGTGAAATCCGCCGGCTGACCGAACCCTGGATGGCACGCCTGGCGACCCTGATCAACAGCACCGGCGTCGAACGCAAGCTCAGCAAGGCTTACGGCAGCACGCCAGGAGCCTGATCCCCATGGTGACATCCACCGGTGTGACCGGCTTGCGGCCCGTTACGCCGCTGGATCCTACCCATGCGGTGGTGCCGGTTGCCGACGGCCGCGAAGATTCGCTCGCGCGCCTGGCACAGATTGCCACCGGCCGCGAATATACTGCCCTGGTGCTGGCAAAACTCAATGATGGCCAGTTTCTCGTCAAGGTCGCCGATGCGGAAGTGCGCATGGTGCTGCCTGCCGGTGTCAAGGCCGGCGATGACGTCAAGCTCATCAAGGTCCCTGACCAGTCGCGTCCCACCTTCCTGCTCGCCTCCACCGAAACCGGCACGGGTGCGGTGCGCACTGCCCTCTCCAACACCGGACGCTTGATCGACACCTTGCTGCAATCGGCCCAGCGCCAGGGCGTCTCCGACCGCGTGGTGGGACAGACGCCGCTGGTGGCCAAGCCCGATTCTTCGGGCGCTTCGGCTACCGAGATCGCCCATGCCTTGAAAGAGTCACTGGGCAGCTCGGGATTGTTCTATGAATCGCATGTCAGCGAATGGGCCAGCGGTGCGCGCTCGCTGGAGTCGCTCATGCGCGAACCGCAGGCGGCATTCGCCCGTCCGAATGCAGTGGCCGATGCGCAGGCCAGGCTGGCGCAAAATGCCGCCAGTGCCAGCACTGCAGCCAATGCGGGTGACACAGAGGGACAGACCGAAGCCGGCCAGGCCCGCGCCGCCACTCAGTCCGGGCAGCTGGCACCGGCCAGCACCACGACTGCCTACGGACCTTCGGGCTTGCCGCTGCCAGGAACATCGATGCCGCTTGCCGCTCCGGGCCAGGCAGCCGCTGCCACGTCTGCAACACAACTTGCTGCCGGCACGCAAACCGACAACCTGCTGCAAGCCAGCGTCACCAGCGACCCCGACGCCGCCCGCCTCGTCAGCCTGCAACTGGGCGTGATGGAACAAAACCGCGCAGCCTGGCAGGGCGAACTGTGGGCAGGACAGCGGCTGCAGTGGGATGTCAGCGAAGAAGTCGGCGAAGATGGCCGCTCCGGTCGTTCGGACCCGGAACAGCAAACCTGGAAAAGCAATGTGCGCTTCGAGCTGCCCTCGCTGGGCGCCGTCAGCGCCACCCTGCATTTGCAGGGCAACCAGGTGCGCATCCAGTTGCGCGCGGCCGATCCCGGCACGGTGGAGCTGCTGCAGCAGCGTGGCTCGTCGCTGGCCAGCGCGCTCGACGTGGCAGGTTCGCGGCTCGATCAATTGACAGTGCGGCAGGATAACGAAGCATGAATGCGCCGCCAAAACATGCGGTTGCCCTGGCCTATCACATGGGGGAAACGGCGCCCCGGGTGGTAGCCAGTGGCAACGGCCTGATCGCCGAGCAGATCATTGCCCGCGCTCGCGAGCACGGCGTGTTCGTGCATGAATCGAAGGAACTTGTGTCGCTGCTCATGCAGGTCGATCTCGACCGCGAAATCCCACCGGCACTCTATCGTGCCGTTGCCGAGTTGCTGGCGTGGCTGCACCATATCGAGTCCGGTGGACTGGCACGCGTCTTGTCCGATGCCGATCCGATCACCATGCTCTTCGAAGACGGGGCGGCAACGGCCACAGAGCCGGCGCCTTGATCGCCGATCGCGCTGGTCTGCGTGCCAGGCATGCCTTTGCGCGCTCGCCCTTGCGGGGCGGCGGGCTTTGACTGTGCCTGAACTTGCGCGTTGCGGCGCATGCGCTGGAACCCGGCCGTATGCGAACCCGCAATGCGCTGTTTGCTGTACTGCTGCCAGCGCCAGTCAACATCGGCCATCGACTTAGGTGGCGCCGGCCTCGAGCCCTGCGCTATACTCTTTCCATTCATGCCACACCTGCAATGATTTAAAGCGAACCCACAGATGACAACTTCACTCGACACCGGCGACGAAGACCTTGGCCCATACCGCGTGCATTCGCGCCGCGAGATCACTGCCTTGCTGCGCAGCGTGGCGGCACATAACCAATTGGTGCGCATGGTATTTTCCGAAGGCGCAGAATCGGCAGTGACGTCGCTGCTCGACATCGATGAAGCCGCCAACATGCTGGTGCTTGACGTTGCCTCGACCGATGAAATGAATCAGCGCATTTTGACGACGACCAACATCTCCTTCGAGACGGTGCTCGAACATATCCGCGTGCTGTTTTTCGCTGAAAAAATCGAACTGTGCAAGTTCAAGAATCTCGACGCCTTCCGCATCAAGATTCCCGAAACCCTGATCCGCTTGCAGCGGCGCGAATATTTCCGCGTGCCGACGCCGGCCTCGGCACCACTGCGCTGTACCTTTGCCCTGCTCGACGCCAACGAGGCGCCAGTGGCCAAGCATGTGATCCTCGGTTCGCGCAACATCAGCAATGGCGGCATTGCCATCATCGACGACACCGGCCAGCTCGACGATACCGCCGGACTGGTCTATCACAACTGCACCATCGATTTCCCGGGCAGCCCGGTGTCGGTATCGCTGGAAGTACGCAACTCGCAACCCGTCAAGCTTGCTGACGGCAGGACCGGCCGCCTGATCGGCTGTCGCTTTGTCGACATGTCCAGCGCCATGCTGGCACTGTTCCAGCGCTACATCCTCAAGCTCGAACGCGAACAGAACGCCCGCGCCGGCGTCTGAAGCAAAACGGCCGCTCGAAGCGGCCGTCCACGACGCAACCGGCATGCAGCACCTGCGCATGCCGCCTGGCCTGTCTTCACAGCGCCACCGTCAGACCTGCATGCCCATGATCTCCTGGTAAGCCGACACCACCTTGTTGCGCACCTGTACGGTGGCGGCAAACGAGATCGCGGCTTTTTGCGAACTGATCATCGCATCCGACAAGCTGACACTGTCATCCCCGGCGGTGAACTTCTGTGCCATCGTTCCGGCTGCGCCCTGGCTGGCGGCCACGCTGTCGAGCATGCCGCGCAAGACATCGGAAAAACCACCGGCCGGTTTTGCCGCTGCCGTGCCGCTCAAGCCGGCGTCGATTGCCTTGGTATCCGATGCCCCGGCAGAGCGTGTCGCCATGGAGCGAATCTGCTCGACCATGGCGTCGATCTTGCTGGTATCAATCATGTTTATTGCCATATAATCCTTCCGATTTGCAACTTCATGCACCGTTATGCAACCAAAAAAGTTGCAGTCCTCACATCCTGACGACAACTTACCATGCACTGCAATGCAAGGTTCGCAGATTAACTGCCTAAACCCCCGTTTAATCCCCCGATTGAAAATCGCATCCACCCTGACAATGAGTAGCAGCCCAAACTGCGCTTGACCAGGTATTCATGAACATGTCTCAGCTTCTTATCACGTAACACCCATGACCATGTCACAGATTTCTTTCACGACTCACTCAAGCCCATCGGGCCTCGCAAACACATGGCAACCACAGTAGCGGAAGAACTGCGTCCCCCGGCACTTACCACCTTTGCCCAGACCACCGCAGGACGTAATTTCTTCCTGATGTTGGGCGTGGCAGCAATCGTCGGCGTCATGGCGACTGTCTGGTTATGGGGAAGACAACCGGATTACCGGGTCCTGTTTTCCAGCTTCACCGATCGCGATGGCGGCGCCATCGTCGCTTCCTTGCAGCAGATGAACATCCCGTACAAATACGCCGAAGGCGGCGGCGCCATCCTGGTGCCGGCCGAACAGGTCCACGACGCGCGCCTGAAACTGGCAGCGCAGGGTTTGCCCAAAGGCGGCAACGTCGGCTTCGAGCTGATGGAAAACCAGAAGCTGGGCGTGTCGCAATTCCTCGAACAGGTCAACTTCCAGCGCGCTCTCGAAGGCGAGCTGGCCAGGTCGATCGAATCGGTTGGCGGCGTCCAGGGTGCGCGGGTCCATCTGGCCCTGCCCAAGGCCACGGTGTTCGTGCGTGAACAGCAAAAGCCGACTGCCTCCATCCTCATCAACCTGCAGGCCGGCCGCACGCTGGACCGCCAGCAGGTCAGCGCCATCGTCCACCTGGTTGCCAGCAGCGTGCCCGACCTGCCGGCAAAGAACATCACCCTGGTCGACCAGAACGGCAATCTGCTCTCCGAACTGGCCAACGGTGCACGTGACAACACGCTTGACCCGTCGCAGCTGAAGTATGTCCAGGACATGCAAAACAGCATTGCGCGGCGCATCGAGGCGATCATCACCCCGATCGTCGGCCAGGGCAATGTGCGCGCCGAAGCGACTGCCGACATCGACTTCTCGCGTGTTGAACAGGCGGCCGAAACCTATCGGCCAAACCAGGGCAACAACAACCTGCCGGCAATTCGCAGCGAACAGAAGAATGAGTCGACCACTGGCGGCGCAAACGGTCCGGCCACTGGCGTGCCGGGAGCCCTGTCGAACCAGGCACCGGCACCATCGACTGCGCCGTTGAACCCGCCGGTTGCGGCCGGCGGTGCGGCAGGTACGGCAGCCGCGGCGGCCGCCGCAGCAGCCAACGCCAGCTCGCAGCGTGAATCGACGGTCAACTATGAACTCGACAAGACGGTGCGCTACACCCAGCAGCCGATGGGCGGCATCCGGCGCATCTCGGTGGCGGTGGTGGTGAACAACCGCCAGGTGGTGGCAGCCAATGGCGCCGTCAGTTCGCGGGCCTTGACCGATGCAGAAAAGACCCAGATCAGCGATCTGGTGCGTGAAGCGATGGGCTTCAACAAGGAACGCGGCGACACACTGAATGTGGTCAACAGCCCGTTTGCTGCCGAGCCCAAGGAAGTCATTCCGGTGCTGCCGATCTGGCAAAACCCGGTCTACCTGAACATGGCGCGGGAAATCGGCAAGTATCTGCTGGTTGGCATCGTGCTGCTGTTCCTGTTCTTCAAATACCTGCGCCCTCTGCTGCGCCGCATCGGCGAGGAAATCGCTCCGCCCAAGCCGCTGCGCCTGGAGAGCGAAGATGAGGCAGACGAGGCCGCGGCAGCAGCAGTACAGGTTGATCAGATCCAGGATGACCCGGCCGCACAGCGCCTGGAAAACCTGGCAGCAGCGAAAAAACTGGCTAGGCAGGATCCAAAACTGGTCGCTAACGTAGTCAAAAAATGGGTGGATGGCGATGAGTGAAGCAGGTGTTCAAAAAGGTGCGATCCTGTTGCTGGCGATCGGTGCCGACGAAGCAGCCAGTGTGATGAAACACCTGGGACCGCGCGAAGTGCAAAAGCTGGGCGCAGCCATGTCGGCCATGTCATCGGTGCAGAACGAAGACCTCGAAGCGGTACTGGAAGACTTTCGTGCCGAGACCGATACCAGCGAAGGCTTCAACGTCGACTCGGACGCCTACATCCGCACCGTGCTGACCAAGGCGCTGGGCAACGACAAGGCAGCACCGCTGTTGAATGGCATTCTGGGCCAGCGCGATTCGCCAGGCATTGAAAGCCTGAAGTGGATGGATGGCGAATCGATTGCCGAACTGATCAATCACGAACATCCGCAGATCGTCGCCACCATCCTGGTGCATCTCGACCGTGGCCATGCCTATGAAGTCCTGCAACACATGCCGGAAGATGTGCGCAACGAAGTCATGCTGCGCATTGCCACGCTCGATGGCGTGCAGCCGGCGGCGCTGACCGAACTCAATGAAGTGCTGACCAAGCTGTTGCTGGGCAATCAGTCTGGCAAGAAGAAGCCGATGGGCGGCGTGCGAGCTGCGGCCGAGATCCTGAACTACTTCAGCGGCGAGAGCGAAACCTCGGTGATGGAAAACCTCAAGGCCTACGACGAAACCATGGCCCAGAAGATCACCGACGAGATGTTCATCTTCGATAACATCCTTGACGTCGAAGACCGCGGCATCCAGATCGTGCTGCGCGAAGTGCAGTCGGAGTCGCTCATCGTCGCCCTCAAGGGTGCCTCGCAAGACCTGCGCGAAAAGATCTTCAAGAACATGTCGCAGCGTGCGGCGGAAATGATGCGCGAGGATCTGGACTCGAAAGGACCGGTGCGGCTGTCGGAAGTCGAGGTCGAACAGAAAGCCATCCTGCAGATCGTGCGCCGGCTGGCCGAAGAAGGCCAGATCACGCTCGGCACCAAGGGTGACGATCCATTCGTCTGACATTCGATGTTGTCCAACCTTTCCACGTTCAGAGCAAGCCTGCACACATGACTTCACCTGCCGTACCCAAGAAACAGCAGTCCGCTTACGAGCGATGGGAAATGGCTTCGTTCGGCGACAACCGCCCTTCCGCAAGCCGCGCACCGGCGCAGCGTCCGCAGGAAGTCGCTGAAGTGGCCAGCCTGGCTGAACAGCTGTCGCAACATCGCAGCGATGCCCAGCGCAAGGGCTATGAAGATGGCTTGCGCGAAGGTTATGCCAAGGGCCTGGAACAGGGCCGCGAACAGGCGGCACCGGAACGCCAGATCCTGCGCAACCTGGCCGAGCGGTTCGGCGGCGAGATTGCCGATGCAGAAACCCGCATCGCCGCCGACCTGCTGCGCCTGTCGCTCGACATTGCCAAAGCCATGCTCAAGACGGCGCTGAGCGTGCGTCCCGAATTGTTGATCCCGGTAGTGCGCGATGCAATCCGCCACCTGCCTACGCTTCAGCAGCCGGCCGTCCTGCTGCTCAATCCTCTGGATGCCGCATTGGTTGCCGGCGGCCTTGGCGACGAGCTGGCCGCTGCCGGCTGGCGCCTGACCGAGGACCCGCACATGGAACGCGGCGGCTGCCAGATTGAAACGGCCAGCAACCAGATCGATGCCACCACCACCATGCGCTGGCAGCGCATTGCCGCCGCCTTTGGCGTCGAAGCCGACTGGCTCGAACAATGAGCGAACTCGACGCCATGGATGAAGCGCAGTTGCAGGCGCAGGCGCAAGCGCTGATCGATGAAATTGATACGCATGATGGCATGGCGCCAGACGGCAACGACGATGACCCGGACTCCGACAAGGATGTCGGCGCCGAGGCCACACCAGGCGAGGCAGGCCCAGGCCAGACAGCGCTGCAGGAGGACGGCAAGCCTGAAGTGGAGATGGATGCTCGCCATGCTGCTGCGGCTGGTGGCGTGCGGCTCGAGCGGCTCGATTACGATGACGACGGCGGCGATGACGAAGACGGCGGTGACGACGGCGAGGCGGCTGCAGGCGCGCAGCCAGAGCAGCCGGCAGCGCACGCCGTACCCGGCATGCCCGCTGCGGGCCAGTGGCAAAACTACCTGCATGATTGCAGCAGGATGCTCAATACGCTGCAGCCCATGCAGGTCTCCGGCCGCATCACCCGCGTGGCCGGCCTGGTCATGGAAGCAGTCGGCCTGAAACTGGCCATCGGCAGTGGCTGCACCGTACCCATGCCCAACGGCGCGCGCATCGAGGCCGAAGTGGTCGGCTTTGAAAACGACCGCATTTTCCTGATGCCGCAAAGCGATGTCGAAGGCGTGGTGCCAGGCAGCAGCGTGGCGCCAGTCGAAGCGGTGCAGAAAATGCCGGTGCCGGGTGTGAAGACCCAGCCGCGCCGGCGCGCATCGGACCGTGGCCGCCACCTGCCGGTGGGTGATGAATTGCTTGGCCGCGTGCTTGACGCCGCTGGCCGCCCGCTCGACAACCTTGGTCCGCTCAACGCCCACCACACAGCGCCATTGTCGGTGCGCGCCGCCAATCCGCTCGGACGCGCGCCGATTACCGACATTCTCGACGTCGGCGTACGCGCCATCAACAGCATGCTTACCGTTGGCCGCGGCCAGCGCATGGGTTTGTTTGCCGGTTCGGGCGTTGGCAAGAGCGTGTTGCTGGGCATGATGGCGCGGTACACCAGCGCCGATGTGATCGTTGTGGGCCTGATCGGCGAACGGGGCCGCGAAGTCAAGGAATTCATCGAACAGATTCTCGGCACCGAAGGCATGGCGCGTTCGGTGGTGGTCGCCGCGCCTGCCGATACACCGCCGCTCATGCGCCTGCAGGGCGCATCCTACACCACTGCAATTGCCGAACATTTCCGTGATCAGGGCAAGAATGTCCTGTTGATCATGGATTCGCTGACGCGCTATGCTATGGCGCAGCGGGAAATCGCCCTGGCCATTGGCGAGCCGCCGGCCACCAAGGGTTATCCGCCGTCGGTCTTTGCCAAGCTGCCGGCACTGGTCGAGCGCGCCGGCAATGGCAAGGAAGGCGGCGGATCGATCACTGCCTTCTACACCGTCCTGACCGAAGGTGACGATCAGCAGGATCCGATTGCCGATTCGGCGCGCGCGATTCTCGATGGCCATGTGGTGTTGAACCGCAACCTGGCCGAAGCCGGGCATTATCCTGCCATCGACATCGAACAGTCGATCAGCCGGGCCATGCACAACATCACCTCGCCCATGCACCAGAAACTCACGCGGCAGCTCAAACAGCTGTATTCACGCTATGAGCGCAACCGCGATCTCATCAGCGTGGGCGCCTACAGCGCCGGTTCCGACCCGATTCTTGACCGCGCCATTGCACTGCATGAAAAGATCGAGGCGTTCCTGCAGCAGGACATTGCCGAACGCGCCGGCATTAACGAGAGCTTGGGGGAACTTGCCACTCTATTCGGGGAATAGGGCAACAGCGAACCTTACTAGAATCGAATCATGGCATCTTCTTCCTCGATTGAAACCCTGATCACGATTGCAACCGTCGATACCGACAATGCGGCAAAACGGCTGGGCAATGAAATTCGATACAGCGAGGAACAGGAGAACAAGCTGGTGCAGTTGCAACAGTACCGCGATGATTATGCCCAACGTTTCCAGGAACGGCTGGCCAGTGGCTTGAACGCATCGGGATACCGCAACTTCCAGCTGTTCCTGGAAAAGCTGGATCTGGCCATGGTGCGCCAGCGGCAGATCATTGCCGAGGCAGCGCGGCGCGTCGAACAGGCGCGCCAACTCTGGCAGCAGTGCGAACGGCGACGCAAATCGTATGGCACGCTCGAGACCAGGGCACGCCAGGAAGAACACCGGAAGGAGTTACGGCGCGACCAGAAGTCCACTGACGAACATGCCACACGCCAGGCGTTCTACAAACGCTGAAATGCCTGCTGGTTACGACCAAGATTGATCAAGACTCACCTACAGAGATTGCTTCCATGACCACCACCAATGTCGCATTGCCTTCCCTGACCGCCGCATCGCTGCAGGCGCCAACCAGTTCCCAGCTCACGGCGATGCGCCAGGCCAATGCCGCCGCTGCCGATCAGTCCTTCAATCAAATGCTCGACAAGCAGCTGGCCAGCCGGCGCGAAAGCGAAGCCAAGGCCAACCAGCCCAAGCCAGCCGAACGCCAGCCCACCAGCACGCCGGCACCTGAAAAGACGTCCACGGCCACCAGCGACTATGACAGCAATGCCGCAGCAATGGCCGCCAACGCCAGCGCAGCCCGCCTGGCGGAACAAGCCAGCCAGGCCCAGCGCCGTGCCGATGCGACATCGACGACGAAGAGCCAGCCAGCCCAGGACAGTGGCGGCAGCGATCGCCCCGCGCAGGCGGCCAGCGACAAATCCGACGCCCAGAGCACCAGCACTGCCGCAACCACGCAGGAAGACAGCGCTACGGCCAAGACGCAGGACAGTCCCGCCGACGCGGCGGCGGTGGCGCGCGCAGCAGGCGATTTGACCATGCCGGCCGACCTGGCAGCGCTGGTTGCCAGCCTGCTCAAGCCTGCCGCCACGAGCAAGGATGCCGCTGCAGCAGTACCGGATGAAACCGGCAATGCGGCGGTAAAAACCGGCAAGACCGATGCCGCCACGCTTGCCATGCTCAATGCGGCAGCCGGCAAGGCCGATGCAGGCGAGAGCAAGGACATCACGGCCGACGCCGACAGCAATGGCGTGTTTGCCAAGGCGCTTGGCGAAACTTCCGGCGAGAAGATCAAGGCCGCTGCGCAAGATCATGCAGAAACCGTCGCCACCGACAAGAATCTCAAACCCGATGCCGACCTGGCCAGCAAGTTGCCGCCCAAGGCTGCCGATGCCGCCAGCGCGCAGTTGCGCGTTTTGCCCCAGGTCGCTGCAGAAACGCGGGTCGAAGCCGGCAAGCCGGGCGTCGAAAGTGTCGGCGCCACCACCACACCCGCCACGCTGCAGGCGGTGACGCAATCGGCGCCGCTGACCACGGCCGCCGCCGCGCAGGCCGCCAGCACCACGCTGCCGCAAAAAGTCGGCAGCGATGCCTGGAACAATGCCCTGGGCCAGAAAGTGGTCTGGATGGCAGCCGGTGGCGAGCAAACCGCAACCATCACCATCAACCCACCCGACCTCGGTCCCTTGCAGGTGGTCCTGAGCGTGAGCAATGCACAAGCCAACGCCAGCTTCAGTTCTGCACAGCCTGAAGTGCGCCAGGCGCTGGAAGCAGCCATGCCGAAGCTGCGCGAAATGCTCAGCGACGCCGGCATCCAGCTCGGCCAGGCATCGGTCGACAGTGGCAGCGCCTCGCAGCAGGACCAGGCTGCACGGTTTGCCATGGGCGGCGTGCGCGGCAGTGGCAACCAGGCAGGCGAGGATGGCGCAGAAGTGGTCAGCCGCGCCGCCGTTGGCAGAACCATCAGCAGCGGCAACGGCATGGTCGATACCTTCGCCTGAACCGGCGCAGGCAGGCATCAGGTGCGCATGCGGGCGCCGGGCTGGCAAGCGGCAAGCGGTGTTGCAACGCCACCGGCATGCACGGCGGATCGATCCGGCGTGATGCAATGAATGCCGGTTCGCTCATTCGAGCGGACCGTTAATGCCATGAGCCATGCCACGAGGCAAAATTGCAACATGGCATCTATTGCCCCGATATGCACCTGCTTCCCCTCTCTTTTCGACCGATTCCACGCGCTGATTGTTCATACAATGAAGAAAATGCGCTTTCGGTATCAGTCACCTGGCGCGCACTTCCCTGGGCAGGTATCATCGACGCCAACTCCAGGGCCAATCGGAATACAAAGGATCAAGCATGGCAACAGCGCCAAAAACCGCAAAGACCGCACCGAAGGCAGCCGCGCCCGCTGAAGAAGTCGTCGTACCCGTGAAGTCGAAGAAAAAGCTGGTGATGATTGCCGGCCTGGTTGCAGTGCTGGCCATCGGCGGCGGTGCCGCCTGGTGGTTCCTGGGCCGCGCCAAACCCGACGCCAGTGCCCATGAAGAGGTCAAGCATGCGCCGGTCGCGCCCCCCGTGTTTGCAGTGCTCGAACCGTTCACGGTCAACCTGCAGCCCGAGAATGGCGACCAGTACCTGCAGGTGGCCATCACGCTGCAGGCCTCCGATGCCCACAAGGTCGATGAGCTCAAGTCCTATACGCCAGTGCTGCGCGGGCGTCTGCTGGTTCTGCTGTCGAGCAAGAAGGCATCGGAAATCAACACCGCCGAAGGCAAGAAAAAACTGGTTGCGGAAATCCTCAACGCGGTCAACGAACCCTACGTACCCGGCGGCCCGAAGGGCGACGTCAACGGCGTGTTCCTCACCTCTTTCGTGATCCAGTAATGCCATGACTGACAACTTTCTCTCGCAGGAAGAAGTCGATACCCTCCTCAAGGGGGTCAACGGCGAGCAGGAAAACAGCGCGGCCGCAAATGCCGCGATTGCACGTCCATACAACCTGGCAGCGCCGGACCGCGCGGTACAGGGACGCATGCCGGTGCTCGACACCATCAACGAGCGCTTCGTGCGCAAGTTCCGCACCGGCCTATCGACCTTCCTGCGCCGCAATGCGGAAATCACGCTCGGTGAATTGAAGATCATCAAGTGCAGCGAGTTCCTCGAAGCCCAGGCCGTGCCGACCAGCCTGAACATCATCCAGCTCAAGCCGCTGCGCGGCCAGGCCATCATCGCCATCGAACCCAACCTGGTGTTTCTGATGGTGGACAATCTGTTCGGCGGCGCCGGACGGATGATGGCACGTCCGGAAGGACGCGAGTTTTCCCAGGCAGAACAGCGTATCGTGCGGCGCGTCATCGATGTCATCTTCGAGAGCTACAAGCATGCATGGGAAACCGTGTATCCACTCGACTTCGAGTTCGTGCGCGCCGAAACCAATGTGCGCTTCGTGCATGTGGCCGAGCCGGAAGACATGGTGGTGAGCATGCCGTTCTCGGTCACGCTGGGCGAAGTCAGTGGCGAGATGCAGATCTGCATTCCCTACCTGATGTTCGAGCCGATCCGCGACCTGCTGGCCAACTCGAAACAGGAAGCGCCGCCGGAAGTCGACAAGACCTGGTCGCGGCGTATGCGCCTGCAGCTGCAAAGCGCCGAAGTCGAGCTGATTGCCAATCTCGGCACTGCCAGCTCGACCCTGGGCGCAATCCTGAACATGAAACCCGGTGATGTGCTGCCGCTCACACTGGAAGACCTGGTCCAGGCCAGGGTCGATGGCATACCGGTGATGGAATGCAGCTACGGCAAGCTCAACGGGCAATATGCCTTGCGCGTCGAAAAACTGCTTCCTT
>JBPBPY010000352.1:0-13015 GCA_050954505.1 Janthinobacterium lividum | reverse complement strand
CGTCTCACTGTTTTCATAAACATTGTCGATAACGGTGCCAACAGTAACGGCGAAATTCGTCACACCAGCCGGCACGGTAATCATGCCGGTCGTGGCGTTATAGGTCACGCCATGGTCAAAGGTTGGAGGGGTCGTGTAATCGTTGGCGCTTGCAGTGCCGCCGCCCAGTGCAAAGGCAAACGTCGTTGCCGTGGTCGACGGATTCGACATCGTCACGTTGTACACCAGTGGCGTACCTTCCGGCACGCTGTCGCCGGCTACGCCAGGCGCACCTGGCTCAACGGTCACGATGGTAGGAACATTGGTATCGGTAATGAAACCGGTGCCCGTCACACCGCCCACAGTCAGCGGCAGCGATTCGCGGTTTTCATATACGTCATCGATCACGGTGCCCACCGTGACGGCGAAGCTGGTCACGCCAGCAGGGACGGTAATGGTGCCATTGGAGGCGTTATAGGTCACGCCATGATCGAACGACGGCGTGGTGTAGTCGTCCGGTGTAGCAGCACCGACGCCTGTGCCGCCGCCGAGGGTGAAGGCAAACGTGCTTGGCGTCGTCGATGGATTCGACAACGTCACGTTGTACACCAGATTGGTGCCTTCCGGAACGGTGTTGCCGTCGACCGATGGGGAGACAGACACCACCGCAGGGGCGTTGGTATCGGTGATGAAGCCGGTGCCAGTCACGCCGCCCACGGTCAGCGGCAGGGATTCGCTGATTTCATACAGGCTGTCGACCACCGTACCGACGGTCACGGCAAAACTGGTCACGCCAGCAGGCACAGTCACCGTGTGGGCTACGGCATCATAAGTCACGCCATTGCTGAAAGTCGGTGGCGTGGTGTAGTCGGCCGGACTGGCAAGCCCGACACCGGCAGGACCGCCCAGCGCAAACGTGAAGGTCGTGGCCGTTGCCGACGGATTCGACAGACTGACGTTGTAGACCAGCGGCGTACCTTCCGGCACGCTGTCGCCAGCCACACCCGGGGCACCGGGTTCGACAGTGACCACGGTCGGCACGTTGGTGTCGGTAATGAAGCCGGTACCGGTGACGCCACCTACCGTCAGCGGCAAGCTCTCGCTGCCCTCATAGATGGTATCGACCACGGTGCCAACCGTAACGGTGAAACTCGACACGCCGGCCGGAACAGTGACGGTGCCATTGGCAGCGTCATACACCACGCCGTTGGAAAACACCGGCGCCACGTAATCGGCAGGGCTGGCGGTGCCGCCCCCCAAGGCAAAAGCATAGGTCACCGGGGCGGCAGTCGTGGCCGACAGGCCGACGTTGTAGACCAGCGGAATGCCTTCCGGCACGGTATTGCCGTTCACATCGGGACCACCGGTTGGCACCACTGTTTCAATGGTCGGGTCGACGAACACACGCAATGGCTGGGTATTGTCGGTTTGAATGAGTGTGCTGCTGATGCCGGTGGTGTCGAAACCACTGGTCACCTGGCCCTGTGCAGCGTCCTGAGCAACCGAGACAAAGGTGTGGCCTTCGTTGCCGGCCGGACCCGGGCCTGCCGCCGTCGCGTCGGTAACCTGCGTCGGGTCGGCACCGGCAGCGATCTGCGCCTGGATCGATTCGACACTGGCTTGCTGCGAAACCGCAGTGGCAGGATTGAAGATGGTGTCATCAAGGGCAATCTGCGAGCTGCGGCCGAGGTCGACATGGGAGCCGTCGGTGAATTCCACCAGCACGGCGCCGGCCGCCGAGGTCATGATGACATCATTGGCATGGACCACATCGCCAACCTGCAGTGTGCGCTGCACACCGCTCGCATCCGTTGCGGTAACGGTGCCAACAATGGTCTTGACGGTACCGATGCCGCCGGCCCGGGTGCCGGATGCGACGCTTTTTGCGGTGGTTGGTGCTGTGGCCATGCTGTTCTCCAAAATCGGTTTTATTTCAATATGAGGCATGCTACCGAAGTCCGGAATTTTTTCCATTGGACAATGGTACTAGGCGCAGGCACCAGCACTGCACGGTGCGCGCTACCGCCTTGTGCGCTGCAGGCGATATGGGTGGAGGAACGATGCCCACACCCGTGACAGCTGTCAGGATGCCATGAATAGTGCTTTAAGGCAATATAATTGCTGATGTGAAATTAAATTTGAGCAAAGCGGAATGGAAATCCGTACTCAGGGTGCAGCCACGGGATCGGCTTGATTGTTCAGATACACTGCCAGTCGCAGCCGGTCCGGCGTCCCCAGCTTCTGGAAAATTGCGCCCAGATGCGCCTTGACCGTGCGGTCGGAGATATCGAGTTGGCGGGCAATGAGCTTGTTGCTGGCGCCATTACCGACCAGATTGGCAATTTCGCGTTCACGCGGCGTGAGCAGCTCAAGTTTGTTGCGAACAGGCGTGTCGGTTTGCACGACCGCCACGGCGCGCGACTGCAATTGCCGCAGCAGCACCGGCAGGACGGCATTTGAAATCCAGACGCCGCCATCCAGAATCATGTCGATGATGCGTACCAGGGTTTCATGCGGTACATTGGCGGCACAACAGCCGCCTACCCCCAGCCGCAACAGGCTGATTTCCTCGGTTTCGGTAAATTCTTCGGCCACCACGAGGATCTTGCTGGCAGGCGCCAGCATGCGGGTGCGCTCGATGGCAGACTCCCACAAGCCCGCCGCCATTGCCAGATCGAACACGATCAACTGCGGTGACTCGGTCAACGCGCGCCAGTATGCGTCCATAGCCAGCACCGCAATCGCGTTGCCCCGCGCGAGCAAGGCGCCGCGGAAGCGGGAGATGGTGTCGCGATGTTCGGTGGCAAGCAAAAGCATGGGCGGATTATGCCGCAAAACGTTGCGGCTACCATAATGGATTGATTATTGCCATAATGCATTGCGAGCTTTCCGATTGCCCAGCCACGAACCTCCCTGCCCTTATTGAACGGTACAAATAAATGCCCTATCTACAACGTGATGCATCCGGACGGGTAATTGCCCTGATGGCCGAACCGCAACAACAAGCCACCGAATTTGCCTATCCGTCCCATCCCGATGTGGTGGCTTTCCTGGTAGCGGGCACGCAGCCCGCCACTGGCACCGATGAAATGAAAGGCTCCCAGGACGAGGATGCGCGGCGCCAGTTCGCTGAAATGGATGGCTCGATGATTCGGGTCATCGAGGATTTGCTCGACGTCCTGCTCGGCAAACACCTGATCCTGCTGACCGACCTGCCGATGGATGCCCAGCGCAAGCTGCTGGCGCGCAAGGAAACCCGGCGCAGCCTGCTCGGCGACGCCGCAGGCATGACGCCGCCAACGCGGGAAATATTCTGAAAACGATCCAGGACAGGAGGATCGCCGCTTATTGAAACGCCACCTCGGCAAAACTGCGCAGCTTGCGGCTGTGCAGATTGTCCACGCCCTGGTTGCGCAGCAGCTCCATTGCCCGGATGCCGATGCGCAGATGCTGGTCGACCCGTTCGCGGTAAAAATGGTTGGCCATGCCAGGCAGCTTGATTTCGCCATGCATCGGCTTGTCCGAGACGCACAACAGGGTGCCGTAGGGCACCCGGAAGCGGAAGCCGTTGGCGGCAATCGTGGCGCTTTCCATGTCCAGCGCAATGGCGCGGCTCTGGCTGAAACGGCGCTCCGGCGTGCGATGCGGCAGCAGCTCCCAGTTGCGGTTGTCGGTGCTGGCCACGGTGCCGGTGCGCATGAAGCTCTTGAGTTCGGGACCGGTCAGCCTGGTCACTTCGGCGACGGCCGCTTCGATGGCCAGTTGAACTTCGGCCAGCGCTGGAATCGGCACCCACAGCGGCAGGTCTTCATCGAGCACATGGTCTTCGCGCACATAGCCATGGGCCAGTACATAGTCACCGAGCTGCTGGGTGTTGCGCAAACCGGCGCAGTGGCCCAGCATGACCCAGGCGTGGGGGCGCAGCACGGCAATGTGGTCGGTGATGGTTTTGGCATTGGCCGGGCCGACACCAATGTTTACCATGGTAATGCCGCCGCCGTCACGGCGCAGCAGGTGATAGGCCGGCATCTGCGGCAGCCGTGGTGGCGGTGTACCCAGCTCATCTCCGGCTTCGATGGTTTCACCGACGCGCCGCGTGACTACATTGCCGGGCTCGACAAATGCGATATAGCCATCTTCTTCCTGCGGTGCGGCAGGGTCGGGTGCACGGCGCATGATGTCATGGCCAAGCTTGACGAATTCATCGATGTAGAACTGGTAATTGGTAAACAGGACGAAGTTCTGGAAATGGTCGGGCGAAGTGCCGGTATAGTGACGCAGCCGTTGCAGCGAATAGTCCACCCGTGGCGCGGTAAACAAGGACAGCGGCAAGGCGTCGCCCGGTTCTGCCTCGAAGGTGCCATTGGCGATGCCGTCGTCCATCGACGCCAGGTCGGGCAAATCGAACATGTCGCGCATCGACAGGCGCCGGCCGGCGCTCATGGTGCCTTCGATATGGTCATGCCCGGCAAACGAGAAATGCACCGGGATCGGCTGTGAGCTGGTGCCGACCTCGATGAGCACATCATTCTTGTAACCGTGATTGGTCAGCAGCAGGCGAAATTGTTCGAGGTAGTAGCTGGCAAACAGATCAGGACGCGTCAGCGTGGTTTCATAGGTGCCGGGCCCCGCCACAAAACCGTAGGACAGACGCGAATCGGCGCGCACCACGGTATTGGTGTGCAGGCGCACGAAAGGATAACAGGCGCGTACATGTTCACGCATGGCGTCGCCGCTGACGAAGCGCTGCAGATTACTGCGCAGGTGGTTGATGCTCTGGTCGTAGATCAGGCGCACCTGGGCCAGTGCGTCGGCGGGATTATCGAAGCTCAGTGACGTGATGAACGGCGGTACGAGCATAGGCGTCTCCCTGTGGTTGGCGATGCCTTGAGCTTACACTGTTAAGCCATTGGCCTGGGACTGTCAACGCAAAAAATTTCTTCCACGCATTTGTGTTTCGGGTCCCTGGTGCCTGATGCCTGATGCCTGGTGCCTGGCGTCTGGTGCCTGGTGCCTGGTGCCTTCGGCACCGGCGCACGATGCACCAGTACACGGGTGGGTCACCCGCGCGCCATTCGCCCGCCGGCCGTGCGCCCGCGCACCGCTCAACCGCGCGTCGAGCGCAGCAACCGTGGGGTCATTGCCGCTTCCAGGCTGGCGTGGCCGCATTCGGCGTCATCGCTGACGAACCACATCACGGCCGCCTTCTTCATTGGCCAGCCGTCTCCGGCATCGCCCTGCCCTGCACCGAGCACCGTGGGGCCGACTTCACCAAGCGTCGGGTTGTGGCCGATCACCAGTACCGTGCCGTCGGCATCCGGCCAGCCGGCGGCGTCCAGCAAGGCCGCCACGGTCTTGCCCGGCGCCAGTGCCGGGCAGGTCTCGAACGGCAAGCCCAATGCCTGCGCCGTTTGCTGGGTGCGCCGTGCGGGGCTGGCCAGGATACGGGTCTGCTCGGGCATCATGGTCTTGAGCCAAGCCGCCATCATGGCCGCCTGTTTTTCACCCTTGCGGGTCAAGGCGCGCGCCATGTCGGGAATGCCGTCTTCGGCTTCGGCGTGACGCCAGATGATCAAGTCCATCGGTATTCTCTCCTGGTGAAATTAAACCTGCGCGGCCAGCCGGTAACCGCGCTCGGCCTTGCTGACATTGCTGGCACGCATGGGGACAATGGCTTGCAGCTGCGTGGCCAGTTGCGCCAGGCAGTCTGGCTGGCCCGCCTTGAGTTCGAGTTCGACTTCACAGATTGGCGCCTGCAGCGCCCCGCAGCGCACTTCGCCTTCGTCCAGCGCACATTCCACCACGGCCTGCCCTGGCAGATGCAGCAGCCAGGCCGTGCGCCGGAACCGCGTGGCAAATACCGGCACCAGCCGCGCTCCCAGTTCAGGCGACGCCAGCATGGCCTGCCACTGTGGATGATCGTCCAGCATGGCAATCAGCGCCGGCAGATCGAGCGTGGCGGTGCTCACCGCAGACTCCCACTCATGGCGGCGGTGCAGGCCATTGTCGACACTGCCGCCGGCCTTGAGCGTCTGCACCCAGCCATCCGCAGTGCGGCGCACGCGCAGCGCGGCCTGCTGGCGCTGCAAGGCAAAGTCAGGCGTGTCGTAGTAGATTGTTTCGAGCGTCTCGTCGACGGGTGCCTGCCTGGCGTATTCGCCCAGCAGTGGATGATTGCGCAAGGTGGCGATTGCCGCCGGGTCGATTGCCAGCTTGAGTTCGATTTCCATGCTCATTGTGTCGTCGTTTTCCTGTGAAGCTGGTTCAGGCGCGCGGGTCGAAAAATAGTCTCATGCAAAAGGCATGCCGAAATTTTCCGCCAGCCCTGGCGCCGGTCCTGACCCGATGCGGGGAATTCTCCCATGTAAGCGCCCGACATGCCAGGAAAGTGCTGCAGGCGGCGCCGGCTTGGCCTGGGCTCCTGGCTTGCCCAGGACCTCGAATGCGAATGCGTTGATCAGGGTGGCGTGCATGAACGGCGCGGGTGAATCCTTTCCAGAGCGGTTGGCACCATGCAGCGGCAAACCGGTGCGCCCGCCTGGAACATGCCGGTGCGAAAGCGCGCCTTCGCACATACAAGCAACGGTCGAAATGCGAGAATGCTGTCTAGTTAATACGATTGCCGGGTCCGCTGGATCCGCCGGGCTTGCCGCCGTGATTTTTCCCCTTCACGGCGGTGGCCCCATCCCCCCATTTTTCAGGAGACTCCATGGTTCATCCTCTTGCTGGCAAAGCGGCTCCGGCCGAACTGCTGATCGATACCGCCGCCGTCCTGGCTGCCTACCGCAATGCGCCCGACATCGACAATCCGGCCCAGCGCGTTGCCTTCGGCACCAGCGGCCACCGCGGCAATGCCCTGGCAGGCAGTTTCAATGAAGCGCACATCCTGGCCATTACCCAGGCAATCTGCGAGTACCGTGCCCAGGCGCAAATCAGCGGCCCCCTGATGCTTGGCAAGGATACCCATGCACTGTCCGCCCCGGCCCAGTGCTCGGTTCTGGAAGTGCTGGCTGCCAACGGCGTCACCACACGCATGCAGCAAGACGATGGTTTCACGCCCACACCCGTGGTTTCCCACGCGATCCTGGCCTTCAACCGCGACAAACCTGCGGCGCTGGCCGATGGCATCGTCATCACGCCTTCGCACAATCCGCCCCAGGATGGCGGCATCAAGTACAACCCACCGAATGGCGGCCCGGCCGATACCGATGTCACCGGCTGGATCGAACAGCGCGCCAATGCCTTGATTGCCGAAGGCAACCAGGGCGTCAAACGGCTGCCTTACGAGCAGGCCATCGAAGCCGCACACATCCAGGCCATCGATTTCATGATGCCCTACATTGCCGACCTTGAGAACGTCATCGACATGGAGGCAATCCGCAAGTCCGGCCTGAAGATCGGCGTCGACCCGCTGGGCGGGGCTGCGGTGGCATACTGGAAACCGATCGCCGACCACTACGGCCTGAACATCGAGGTCGTCAACAGCGCGGTCGATCCACGCTTTGCCTTCATGACGCTCGATCACGATGGCAAGATCCGCATGGATTGCTCCAGCCCCTATGCCATGGCAAGCCTGGTCGAACTCAAGGATCGCTTCGACATAGCCTGGGCCAACGACCCCGACGTCGACCGCCACGGCATCGTCACCAAATCCTCGGGCTTGATGAATCCCAATCATTACCTGGCGGTGGCCATCAACTATCTGCTCGGCCATCGTCCCGCATGGCCGTCCAGCGCAGCGGTCGGCAAGACCCTGGTCTCCAGCGGCCTGATCGACCGCGTGGTGGCAGGACAGCAGCGCCGCCTGCTGGAAGTGCCGGTCGGCTTCAAATGGTTTTCTGCCGGCCTGCTCGATGGCAGCTTGTGTTTTGGTGGCGAGGAAAGCGCCGGCGCCAGCTTCCTGCGCCGTGACGGCACAGCCTGGACCACCGACAAGGATGGCATCATCCTCGGTTTGCTGGCCGCCGAAATGACAGCAGTGACCCGCCGCGACCCTGGCCTGCACTACCTGGAACTGGCGGCACGCTACGGCACCCCCTACTATGTGCGCATCGATGCGCCGGCGTCAGCCCAGCAAAAAGCAGCGTTCAAGACCTTGAGCGGAGAAAGCGTCAGCGCAGCGACGCTGGCCGGCGACCCGATCACCGCCAGGATGACCAAGGCGCCCGGCAACAACGCGTCGATCGGCGGCTTGAAAGTCACCACCGCCAACGGCTGGTTTGCAGCGCGGCCTTCTGGTACGGAAGATATCTACAAGCTGTATGCGGAGAGTTTTAAAAGCCAGGAGCATCTGGATGCCATGGTGGCTGCCGCACAGGAAATTGTGGGCGAGTCATTGGCGGCTGGTTGACAGACATCAGGCGAGCCTGCCGCATGCCGGCTCCATGGCTGGGAAATGCAAGCCATCGTCCGGCAGTTGTTTCAGGCTATGCCCGTCGAACCTCATCTATCCTGTGGATTGACTGGATGATCGCATGGCAATAGTTCGAAATCGGCATAGCCAGACGGGCTGACTGGCGAGGTCGCGCTTTGTGCACTGTCGAGTTCTTCCTGCAAATTTGCATGTTGCAGTCCGCTTTTCGCCAGCCGACAGAGTACCTCGCCCACTGTGGCCTGCTCGCGTCGCGCAACGGCCTGCACCGCCGCCAGCAAGCTGTTTTCGATATCAAGTGTGATTTGCATGAACAGCCTCAAGCCTGGTTTGCATGAACGCAAGGCGCCAGCGTAGTGCGAAATGAAGGCAGCGTCAAATCGTGCCTGGACGTAAAGTGCCAGGTGCGCCTTGATGTGGCAAGCACTGTCGCGGGCCGATGCACTGATGCCATGAGCCCTGCACTCGCATACAATAGCGTCTTCGATCGGCGCCGACGGTAAAACCTGTTGCCGGAAAGTCGTTCCGGAAATTTCTGGATAGCGCACCATGCGGCTTTGCGGACAGCGCATCGCTGACGCGTCGTTTCGTTCCATGGCGAATGTCGACACGCGTTTGCGCAAACCAAGTCACGCACTACAAGAAGCTCCAATTGAATACCTTGACCAAAGCCCCCGCCCTCGTGGAGAACGACAAGCATACCCCAATGATGCAGCAGTACCTCCGCATCAAAAGCGAACATCAGGATACCCTGGTGTTTTACCGTATGGGCGACTTCTACGAACTGTTTTTCGACGATGCCGAACGTGCCGCCCGCCTGCTGGGCATCACGCTCACGCAACGTGGCAACTCGAATGGCAACCCGATCAAGATGTGCGGCGTGCCTTATCACTCGGTGGACCAGCATCTGGCCAAGCTGGTCAAGCTGGGCGTGTCGGTGGCCATTTGCGAACAGATTGGCGACTCCGCCACCAGCAAGGGGCCGGTGGAACGCAAGGTCATGCGTGTGGTGACGCCAGGCACGCTCACCGATGCCAATCTGCTGCCGGAAAAATCCGATCGGCCACTGCTGGCACTACACCGCAGCGTGCAGCGCAAGACGGTCACCATCGGCCTGGCCTGGCTGTCGTTGGCCAGCGGCGCGCTCAAGCTGATGGAGTTTTCCGGCGATGTGACATCGATGCGCCTGCGCCTGGCGCAAGAACTCGAGCGCATTGCGCCGGCGGAGTTGCTGGCGGCAGCAGGGAGCGAGCCATTTACGGAACATCCCGGCAGCACGCTTGGCCAACTCAAGCCCAGCGAAGTGCCGGCCTGGCATTTCGACAGTGCCAGTGGCGAAAAAGCGCTGCTCGACCAGTTGGCCGTGGCCTCGCTTACCGGCTTCGGCGCCGCCGGTTTGCCGGCGGCCATGGGTGCGGTGGGTGCGCTCCTGCGCTATGCGCAAGCCACCCAGGGCAAAGGCTTGCAGCATGTGCGCGCACTGGTGGTGGAAACGGAAAATGAATTCATCGGCCTGGATGCGGCCACACGGCGCAACCTGGAGCTGACCGAAACCTTGCGCGGCGAGGATGGCAACGCGGCATCGCCGACACTTTTTTCGCTGCTCGACCACAACCGTACTGCCATGGGTTCGCGCCTGTTGCGCCATTGGCTGCACCACCCGCGCCGCGACCAATCGGTGGCCGCTGCGCGCCATGCCGCCATCAACGCGCTGCTGCGTTTCGATGCCACCACGGCGCTGGCGCAGTCGCTGGCCGAAGTGCCGGATATCGAACGCATCACCACCCGCATCGCACTGGGTTCGGCCCGTCCGCGGGACCTGGCCGGCATGCGCGCAGGCTTGCAGCAATTGCCGGCGCTGCGCGAGGTGCTGGCCATGTGCGTGGTCGATGCCGACGCACCGTTGCTGGGCGCCATTGACGCTGACCTCGCCACGCCCCATGCCTGCCTGGAAATGATCGAACGCGCCATTTGTCCCGAGCCGGCAGCCATGGTGCGCGACGGTGGCGTGATTGCACCAGGCTTCGATGCCGAGCTCGATGAGTTGCGCGGCTTGTCTGAAAACGCCGGCCAGTACCTACTCGACCTGGAAACGCGCGAGCGCGAGCGCACCGGCATTGCCAACCTGCGCGTCGAATACAACAAGGTGCATGGCTTCTACATCGAGGTCACCAACGGCCAGAGCGCCAAGGTGCCCGACGACTACCGCCGGCGCCAGACGCTGAAAAATGCCGAACGCTACATCACGCCGGAACTCAAGAGCTTCGAAGATAAGGCGCTGTCGGCGCAGGAGCGCGCTCTGGTGCGCGAAAAAGTCCTGTATGAACAATTGCTGCTGGACCTGGCGGCCCACATTGTCACCCTGCAGACCATCGCCCGCGCGGTGGCGCAAACCGACACGCTTGCCGCACTGGCCAGCCATGCATTGCGGCACGGCTGGTGCGCACCCCGGCTGGTGGGAAGTGCCGTGCTGCATATCGAACAGGGCCGCCATCCCGTGGTCGAAAGCGCGATCGAACGCTTCATCGCCAACGATTGCTGCCTCAATGCCGAGCGCAAGCTGCTGCTCATCACCGGCCCGAACATGGGCGGCAAATCCACCTTCATGCGCCAGACGGCCTTGATCACGCTGCTGGCCTATGCGGGCAGTTTCGTGCCGGCCGCCAGTGCCGAGATCGGTCCGATCGACCGCATCTTCACCCGCATTGGCGCGGCCGACGACCTTGCCGGCGGCCGCTCGACCTTCATGGTCGAGATGACCGAGTCGGCAGCAATCCTCAACGGCGCAACCGACTGCTCGCTGGTATTGATGGATGAAGTCGGCCGTGGCACCTCGACATTCGACGGCCTGGCGCTGGCCTGGGCCATTGCCCGCCACCTGATCGAAACCTGCAGGAGCTACACGCTGTTTGCCACCCATTATTTCGAACTCACGCAATTGCCCGACACCTATGCCGTGGCAGCCAATGTGCATTTGTCGGCAGTCGAGCACAAGGACACCATTGTGTTCCTGCATGCGGTGCAAGCCGGACCGGCGTCGCAGAGCTATGGCTTGCAGGTTGCGCAACTGGCAGGCGTGCCGCAAGCCGTCATTCGCGCTGCACGCAAACACCTGGCCAAGCTGGAAGCCCATTCGATCCAGCCAACGCCGCAGCGCGATTTGTTCGATGCCGGTTTGCTGCCCGATGCCGACGTTGCCGACGTTGCCGACCCAGCAGAGGACGCCTACCGCGCGTCCCCTGCCATCGATGCAAAACGCGATCAAGGCCGCTCTGGGCACGGCGACGATGACGATCGCGCTGGCGCCGACAGCGCAGTCTTGCTGGCGCTCGATGAGATCGATCCCGATGCCCTGACGCCGCGCGAAGCCCTGGAGAGGCTTTACAGCCTGAAGAAACTGGCGCAGCCCGCCGGTGTGCAAGGCACATGATGAACAACGCACGGCGCGCCCTCCTGGCTGCGGCATTCCTGCTCAGTGCAGCCACTCTCCATGCGCAGCCGCAGCCGATGCCGGAGCGTTTCAGTTTCGGCATGATCAGCCACGCCGGCACGGCCGGCGAAGAACAGCCTTTGCTGCGTGATGCACTGGCGCGAACCGATGCCGACAACCTGGCGTTCGTGGTCGTCAACGGCATCAAGTCGGCCGGCGAACCGTGCACGGACAAACTGTTTCAGGAACGTTTGAAGTTGTACGAAGAAGCGGAAAATGGTCTGGTGCTGTCACTGGCGGGAAGCGACTGGTCGGACTGCCACAACGCCAGCGGACGCCCGGTTGCGGCCGACCGATTGCGGCGGGCGCGGGAATTGTTTTTCACGGACGACTTTTCGCTCGGCGCCAGCAAGATTCCTCTGGTTCGCCAATCGACCACGCCAAAGTTCTACACCTATGTGGAAAACACCCGCTGGGAATTCGGCGACATCCTGTTCGCCACGCTGAATCTGCCGGCCAACAATAATCAGTATCTTGCCGAGGCCGGGCGCAATGGTGAATTCGAAGACCGGCTGATTGCCAATCGCGATTGGTTGAAACGCTTGTTTGTCATTGCGGGAAGCCGGAAATTCTCTGCACTGGTCATATTCAGCGATGGCAGCCTGGCGCCGGCCAGCGCAGCCGACAGTGCAACACGCAGCAACCGCCGCGATGGTTTTCTTGAAGTGCGAAACCGTTTGATGACCCTGGCGGCAAAATATCCCGGCAAGGTATTGCTGGTGCAGGGTGCACCAGCGGGCAATGCTCGCGCGGCCGCTCAAAAGACAAATGCTGCCGACAATGCACGGGCTGCGAGTGGCACCGCAATCGGCACCACAATCGGCACCACAATCGGCACCCCAAGTGCCACCATTACCTGGCAGGGCAATCTTGGCTATCTGAGAGCCGCGCCAGGCGTGGCCAAGGTCGTCATCGACCATGCTGCGCCGGCACTCATCACCGCGGTCGAAAGCGCTGCAGGCAAACCGGCGCGCTGAAGTCCCTGGGCCATGAACCCGCAGCACGCGCGGCGGATTATTTCAGGAGGGCGTTTTCAGTGGACAGGATGGGTGCGGAAGTGGTCGCCGTCTTCATCATCCGGCAGTTCGTCATGATGTCCGTGAGCGCCATGCACATGGCCATGGGCGATTTCTTCATCGGTTGCCGCACGCACTTCAGTGACTTCCAGTGCAAAG
>JBPBPY010000075.1:0-13207 GCA_050954505.1 Janthinobacterium lividum | reverse complement strand
ATTTGAAACGATTTAAACGGCGTGATGGAAAACCGCGCACATGCGTGGCAAACGTCGCGCAGACGAATGTCCACCAATTTATTTCTGACATGCAATCTCACCAGGACTTACCCACATTTGAAGTGGACAATCCTGTGCATAACACCGCTTTGCCTGGTCCAAGTCGCTGATTCGATACACATTGCAGTGACTGCTGCAAAAGCTTGCACGCAGCGATACCTGCGCGCATTTTTATGACAGAAAAACAACAATCGCGGATCGTGTGCCTGGAAAACCGCCACAAACTGCATGCGGACTCCCGCAATCGTCTGCAAAGCATCGTCCAACGCCGGCAAAGCTGTCATACTGTCGCGTTCCCCACCAGCGTTGCCAAAAGCCGACCCGCTGCCAGACCATTGCGTCTGTCGCACTGTCATCTTTTCACAACCCGTGCGGCTTGCCGCCGTCGAAAACCTCCGCCGCCGGAAACCCATGACTCAGCCCAAAAACATCAGCTCCTATCCCGTCTACCGCAGCGACTACGGCAAGCCGGTTCCGTTTCTTCCTGCAACGCGTGCTGAAATGGACAAACTGGGCTGGGATTGCTGCGATGTGATCCTGGTCACCGGCGATGCCTACATCGACCATCCCAGCTTCGGCATGGCCCTGGTTGGCCGTTTGCTCGAGGCCCAGGGGTTTCGGGTCGGGATCATCAGCCAGCCGGACTGGCTGTCGGCCGATGCCTTTCGCGCCCTGGGCAAACCGAAGCTGTACTTCGGCATCACCGCCGGCAACATGGATTCCATGGTCAATCGTTATACCTCCGACCGCAAGATCCGCTCCGATGACGCCTACACGCCCAATGGCGAGCCCAACAAGCGTCCTGATCGCGCCGTTGTCGTCTACGCCCAGCGCGTGCGCGAAGCGTATCCCGAAGTCAATGTGGTCATTGGCAGCATCGAAGCCAGCCTGCGCCGGATTGCCCATTACGATTACTGGTCGGACAAGGTCAAGCGTTCGGTATTGCCTGATTCGAAAGCCGACATTCTGTTGTTTGGCAATGCCGAACGCGCACTGGTGGCGCTGACCCACCGTGTCGCTGCCGGTGAGCCGATTCGCAGCATCCGCGACTTGCGCGGCACCGCCTTCATGGTGCCACGTGGCTGGCTCCCCGCAGCCGACTGGCAGGAAGCAGGATCGACGCGCGTCGATACCCCGGGACGCATCGAGCCGCATCCGGACCCCTACGCCATGAAAGCCAAGGACGACAGCTGCAAGACCGACGAGACGCAGGCTGCGCCGGCGCCCAAGCCGATGCTGATCATCACGCGCGAACAGCGCCAGGCCATGCTGCGTGAAGTGCGCGAGCGCACGGTGGTGCGCCTGCCCGCTTTCGAAGTGGTCAAGGACGATGCCGTCATGTACGCCCATGCCTCGCGCGTATTCCATCTGGAATCCAATCCCGGCAATGCGCGCGCCATGGTGCAGGCCCACGGCGAGCGTGATGTCTGGCTCAATCCACCACCGCTGCCGCTGGCGATGGACGAGATGGACCATGTCTACGACATGCACTATGCCCGCGCGCCGCATCCCATGTACGGCCGTGCCACCATTCCGGCTTGGGACATGATCCGCTTTTCCGTCAACATCATGCGCGGTTGTTTTGGCGGCTGCACTTTTTGCTCGATTACCGAGCACGAGGGCCGCATCATCCAGAGCCGCTCGGAACCATCGATCCTGCGCGAAATCGAATTAATCCGTGACAAGACCAAGGGCTTCACCGGCACCATTTCCGACCTCGGCGGACCGACTGCCAACATGTACCGGCTCGCCTGCAAGGACAAGAAAATCGAGGAATCCTGCCGCCGCCTGTCCTGCGTCTACCCTACTATCTGCTCCAACCTAGGCACTGACCACAGCAAGCTGATCCAGCTCTACCGCAAGGCGCGCGCGATTCCCGGAATCAAGAAAATCCTGGTCAGTTCGGGGCTTCGCTACGACCTTGCCGTGCGTTCGCCGGAGTATGTCAAGGAACTGGTCAGCCACCACGTCGGCGGGCTGTTGAAGATCGCCCCGGAACATTCCGAGGCCGGCCCCCTGTCGAAGATGATGAAACCGGGCATGGGCGCCTATGACCAGTTCAAAGAAATGTTTGACCGCTATTCGCGCGAAGCCGGCAAGGAACAGTACCTGATTCCCTACTTCATTGCCGCCCACCCCGGCACCACCGATGATGACATGCTCAACCTGGCGTTGTGGCTGAAGAAAAACAATTTCCGCCTCGACCAGGTGCAAACCTTCATGCCTACCCCGATGGCCCTGGCCACCGCGATGTATCACTCGCGTAAAAATCCGCTGCACAAGGTCAGCGATGAATCGGAAGTGGTGGAAACGGTGCGTACCGGAAAACTGCGCAAACTGCACAAGGCATTCCTGCGCTATCACGATCCCGCCAATTGGGACATCCTGCGCGAAGGTTTGCTGCGCATGGGCCGCGGCGACCTGATCGGCAGCAGCGAGCGCCATCTGGTGCCGCGCCATGCTGCACCGTCGGTGGCACTGCAGGCGATGGAGCGGCGCCGCGAAACCCCCGGCCCGGACAAGCTGGCGCGCAAGTTTGGACAGAACAAGCCGCGCGCAGGTGGTGCCGTTGAACGCGCGCCGGCTGCGGGCCGCACCATGCAGCGCACCGGCGCAGCGCTGAAGGCGGGACCGGGCGCAAATCCTGGCACAAGGGCAAGCACCGGGACGGCGCCGTTGCGGCATGGACGCAAGGTGGTCACACGCTGATGCCGAAGCCGACGCCTATGCATGGGCAATGTTTTTTTTGTATCAAAATTGTCATACCCATGCAGTGCGCCAGCAACCGGATTACACTTTCAATTCAGTCAGGGAAGATCTGAATTCGGTCCGGATTCGCTCTGCATACCAGTCTGAAACTCATTGAGGGCTTGATCATGAAACATCGTCTCGCAGTCGTTTTCACCGTGTTGCTGCTTGCTGCACTGGGCAGCTCCAGCGCGATGGCCCAGCGTTACCACGGCGGTGGCCATGCGCGCGTGGGCATCTATCTTGGCGCACCGCTGTTCGGTGCCTCGTTCGGATCACCGTTCTATGATCCGTTCTACGTGCCGCGCTATTATTATCCGCCGTCGTATTATTACCCGGCTCCCGTCGTGATGGCCCCGGCAGCTGCGCCCGTCTACATCGAGCAAAGCACTGCCCAGGCGTCGCCGCAGCAAATGCCGTCCAATTCCTGGTATTACTGCCAGGACCCGCAGGGATACTATCCGTACGTGAAAAACTGTGCCGTCAATTGGCAGCAGGTTCCGCCGGCTCCGCAATAAAACAGGGGACAACAACATGAAACGCTTATCCAGCGCCAAGCCATTGGCAGGCGCCATGGCCGCAATCGTCCTGCTGTCATCCTGTACCACCATGCCGACGGGTCCAAGCGTGATGGTGCTTCCAGGAAGCGGAAAGAATTTTGACCAATTCCGCGTCGATGATTACGATTGCCGCTCTTATGCACAAGCCCAATCGGGCGGCGTCACTGCCTCCAGTGCGGCCGATGAAAGCGTGGCGCGCAGTGCTTTGCTGGGAACGGTCATCGGTGCAGCGGCAGGTGCGGCCATTGGCGGCCGGGGTAGTGTCGGTGTTGGCGCCGGAACCGGGCTGGCCATTGGCGGTCTCTCTGGAACCGGTGCTGCACAGGCCTCCGGTTACACCTTGCAGCAGCGGTATGACATCGGCTACCAGCAGTGCATGTATGCCAAGGGAAATCAGATTCCGTCCTACGGCGGACGTGCGCGGCAGGTGACGCGTTATCCGGCGGTCACGTCGTATCCGTCGGCCCCTCCACCGCCGCCCGAAGGAATGCCACCACCGCCGCCGGCGCGTTGAAGGCAGCAACCGCCACGGCGGCTTCGGCCTGAGCCAGGCGTGCAACCATGTCGTGCCGGCAGAGGCACTTGGGCATTGATGGTGCACCGGCGCCTTGGCTCGATGACGTGAAGGTGGTACAAGCGTTGCACTGATAGTGCACTGTCGCCTCGCTTGATGCCATGAAGGTGGTCAATGCGCTGCATTGACGGTGCACTGTCGCCTTGGCTTGATGACGTGAAGTTGGTCAATGCGTTGCATTGACGATGCACTGTCGCCTTGGCCTGATGACGTGAAGTTGGTCCTAGCGCTGCATCGAGGCAGCGCCTTGTGCGCCCCGGGAACATGTTCAATCATGTCAGGCAGCCCTTATGCTGGTCCGGTACAGCCTTGATCGGATGGTCATCCTTTCCGCGGCAATCGTCACTTCGAACCCGTGTTTTTCTGCTTCCAGATCGGAGTCGCCGCCCTCGCTGGCCAGGCGACCGCGCGCCATGACCGTATTCCTCATGCTGCCTTCCTGTTTTCCTACATCCGTTTCAGAACATATCTGATTTGCAACTATTGCACCGCTTGGTACGCTTGCCTCATCGCTGGCACATGGGTGAAAGCGAAATTACCAAGGGAGTATTCACATGGGCAAGTATCTGATTGGATGGATCCTCGGTGTGCCGGCCATCGTCTTGTTGATCATCTATGCATTCTTCCATTGACCGAATGGTCGATGCTGACCTGGATTCCCGGAGCCTGCATTGCACGCTCCGGCCGTTCACATTCCTGATTGGCCGTGCCGAAAATAACAGCTCCTCAGAGCGATAGTCCATCACCACCGTCCAACTGCCCGGGTGTCTCGCGCCACCGCAATGCGAGGGCAAATTGAACAGCGTGTTTATCGAAAAGATCCTTTACTCAAGGACATCATCATGACCAATCCAGGCACGCCAATGCTTCCCGGCGACTTTCGCATTCTCCTTATCGACGACAACGCTGACGCCAATGAATCCATGGCAGCGTTGCTAAGCCTGCTCGACTACGACGTGCGTACGGCAAAAGATGGACAGACGGCGCTGGTCGTCGCTGAAGAATTCAAGCCGCACCTGATTTTTTCCGACATCGGACTGCCTGGCATGGACGGCTACCAGCTTGCTGTGCTTTTGCGCGCCATGGCTGGCGAGCGCAAACTGGTTCTGGCTGCCACCACCGGCTATGGCCTGGCCAGCGACAGGCAAAAGTCTACCGATGCCGGTTTCGACTACCATCTGGTCAAACCGCTGGACGCGGATGCCCTGCTCGATTTCATTGCCGACCAACTTACGCATTTCGCCGACTGAACTCCGACTCTCCTACACCGGTTGCCGACAATGTCCTATATTGATTGTTAATTTGTAATGATAGGATGTACAGCAAGGTGAGTTGTGATGACCATCGAGGTCGGCGCATGGTTGTTCTGGCGCTGTTGTTCAATCCCGAGACCCGGGTCAAGCGCAAAGGTAGCTGTTTGGAAACCGAACTCGACAAGACCGTATCGCAGCGCACCATTGCGCGTGACGTCAGGGCCAGGCAATGCCTGGCAACGGAAGTCGCGCGGCGCAAACTGGCTGAGTCACAGTTGCAGGAATGCGAACGCATACTGGCATTCCAGGACCAGCAGAGACAGGAATTTCTTGCCATGCTGGGTCATGAGTTGCGCAACCCCTTGGCACCCATTACCACATCGCTGTGCATGATGCGCTTGCTCAAGGGCGATGACGTCGGCATGACCCATTCGCGCCAGATCATCGAGCGCCAGGTGTCACTGATGACGAGACTGATCAACGACTTGCTCGATGCGTCGCGCATCTCGCTTGGCAAGATGGAACTCGATCTGCAGGAAATCGGGCTTGCCGATGTGGTGGCGCTGGCCGTGGAAATGGCCCGACCATTGCTCGACCAGCAAAAACATCGGCTAACAGTCGATCTGCCGCCAGATGCGGTCATCTTGCGGGCCGACCGCATCCGCCTCAGCCAGGCTCTGGCCAACCTGCTCAACAATGCCGCTCAATATACCGCATCACAAGGGCAGATCCGCCTGGAAGCCAGCGTCCTTGGTGACGACGTCATCTTCACTGTCATGGACAATGGCGAAGGCTTGCGTCCGGAACAACGCGAATCGATCTTCGAATTATTCAGCCAGGGCAGCCATTCAATGACGCAAGCGCGCGGCGGCCTGGGTGTCGGACTGGCACTGGCACGCACCATCATCGAACTTCACCACGGCCAGGTCCATGCCAGCAGCGCAGGTCCGGGTTGCGGCAGCGAGTTCACCGCCCGCATTCCGCTGCACATCAGCGAACCGCTCAGCTGAGCTCGCCCTTTCCGTTCACGGTTTAGCCGCAGGCGCCAGGTTGCCTTGACCTGCGTTGCGCTGCTGGCTGAGAAAAAACCGCAGCATCTCGCGGCTGGCATCGGGCCCCTTCGGGTCACTGTAGCTACCATCGTTGCTGCCACCCGACCATGCATGACCGGCACCATGTACCACCCACTGCTCGGCCACCGCTGCCACGCTGTCGTTGCAATGATGGATGGTACGGGTAAACGCATGTCCCTGGTCCACTTCACCCCGTACAATCGTGAGGTCGCATTGCGGCGGCGGTTCGCCACTGGCCATTGGCGCAGGCGTGATTTGCTCGATGACCCGGTCGCCATTGTCCGGATGTTCCGTCGTATCGCTGTCGCCGTGGAAGACAATGGTTGCCATTGTCTTGCTTGCCGGCGTCAAGAGTGCACCATGTTCAGGATGGGACAATGCCAGAGGTGCGCCAATGCGCATGGCGCGCAATGCAGACTGCATGTCATGGGCGCCGGCATAGGCCAGGCCTGAATGGACACCAATGGCGGCAAACAAATCCGGATAGGTTTTGCCCATGATGACTGCCATGGCGCCACCTGCCGAGAGGCCGGCAACATACACGCGGGCGGTATCGACATGCCAGGTGTTGATGATGTGTCGCGTCATGCCGGCAATGATCGCGGGCTCGCCAAGACCACGCTGCTGGTCATCCTGGCTGAACCAGTTCCAGCAATTGAAGCCATTGGCGCTGCGCGACTGTCCCGGATAGAGCACCAGGCATGCCATTTCCTCGGCTAGTGCATTCATGCGGGTACCGGCGGCAAAGTCGGCTGGATCCTGGCGGCAGCCATGCAACATCACGATCAACGGCAGAGGCTGTCCATGATAGGCAGCCGGCACGAATAATTTGCAGTCGCGCGCACCGGCATCACCACGCCATTGTCCATCGAGGAAGCGCGCCTGCCCATGTTGCAAGGCTTGCTCCGCAGCCATGGCAGAATGCTCCAGGGTTTCAGCTGCTTGTTCACCAGTCGACAGCATCACATTCGTGAAGCCCTGGACAATTTCAAGCATTGTGGTATTGATCTTCACATTTTTCCCGGATTAGACTCATTGAAGACAATTGTCAAGTGCATGAAACTGTCGTGGTGCAGTGCAATATAATTATAGAGAGCACAGTGGTTCAATCCAATTCGCAATTGATATATCAGTTATATCAACTGGAAATGACACGGGAAACCGATGGGCTGTTTTGGGCGAAAAATCCTCACCAGGCAGTGAGCACGCTGGTGCAGGTGGGCAAGTGGCGAACAGCGAATTCCAGAGCGAACTGTTGCGGCGATGTGTGAAACTGTTGTTTCCGTACCAATAATTTGGCGATGGACCAGCCTGCCTGAGGGATCAAGCGGCGTGGCTGCCGAACAAGTGCAGGAATGAGATTGGATCGGATAACAATTGGCGTTGCCTGCTGAACATGGCAACAGCCTGATGATGACCACCAGCCCGACGCGCGGCGAGCGCCGCGAGAAACGTCGAAATGACCAAAACTGGTGGGAAGTGCTGGTTTCGAACCAGCGACCTATCGCGTGTGAGGCGATCGCTCTACCCCTGAGCTAACCTCCCGAGCGGCGCATTATCTCACAAAGATTTGCAGTAATCAATTTCAGGACGGCGATTTCACCATCGACGGCCTGTTTCATACAGAAACGCTTGAAACCAGGGACCTTGACCTTTCAAGATATAACTTTCGTTCCGATCGTTGACTTGTACTACATTAAGATATATCTTTAGACACCTCTAAAGAAGGAGCTACCATGCGAAATTTTCACCACCACGACGACACGACTCATCCTCACCATGCGCATCGGCCTGCACACCGGCAGCACGACGGCGAGCTGCAAGCTCATGCCCAGCGCCATCACCACCACATGGCTTCACAGGCTGCAGGCAGCCACGGCAGTGAAGGCATGCCACCTGATGGCATGCGCGGGCCGCGCCGCCACGGTGGCGGCGGTGGCCGCGGTGGCCGTGGCCACGGCAGGCTGTTCGCAGCCGGGGAGTTGCCGCTGGTCTTGCTGTCGTTGATCGCCAAGCGTCCCTGCCACGGTTATGAACTGATCAAGGCAATCGAAGAGACTTTTCAAGGCACGTATTCACCGAGCCCGGGAGCAATCTACCCGACGCTGACGCTGCTCGAAGACCAGGGTTATGTACAGTCCAGCATTGAAGCCCAGGGAGGCTCGCGAAAGCTCTACACCGTCACCGCCGAGGGCAATGCCCATCTGGATGAACGCCGTGACGAAGTCAATGGCGCACTGGCGCGCATGGAAATGTCGGCCCGCGCCGTGGCCGGACGCATGCCGCCCGAAGCGGTGATGCAAGCCATGCATACCTTGAAACATGCGCTGGCGTTTCACAGCGCCTGGCCAGAACAGGAAATCCAGCGGGTGACGGCACTCCTGCAGTCCACCGCCGATGAAATTGCCAGACTGACGCCGGCACAGAATTCGCAGGAGGGTGCCGCACATGACTGATACCGCCACCAGCAACGCGCAACCGGATCGCAGCGCCCACCGCGTGCGGCATGCATTGCGTTTTCGCCTCCTGGAAGTACGCGCGGTGGAACGCCCATCGCCGCATCTGGTACGCATCACGGTGGGTGGCGACCAGCTCGAAGGGTTCACCAGCCCCGGCTTCGATGACCATTGCAAACTGTTCTTTCCCGATCCGCTGACCGGTGCGCTGCAGCTGCCGCAGGCTGGCCCGGATGGCCCGGTATATGCATCGGAACAACGGCCGATCATGCGCGACTACACGCCGCACTCCTTCGATGCCACGGCGCTGACACTGCAATTCGACTTTGCACTGCATGATGCCGGACCAGCCACCCGCTGGGCCAGTCAAGCCGAACCAGGCCAGATGCTGGGCGTCGGTGGGCCGCGCGGCTCGTTCCTGCTGCCCTTTGCGTTCGACTGGCATTTGATGATCGGTGACGATACTGCGCTGCCGGCAATCACCCGCCGGCTGGCAGAGTTGCCAGCCGGCGCACGCGCCCTGGTGTTGATCGAAGTGGCCAGTGCAGCCGATGAAGCCGTCTTCGAATCGGCCGCCCGCATCGACGTCCAATGGATACACCGCGATGCACAGGCAAGCCGGCGCCTGACCCTGCCCCAGGCCGCCGCCACGCTCGCATTTCTGCCCGGCGACTATTGCGCCTGGGTGGGCTGTGAATCATCCGACTCGAAAGCGCTGCGCGAATTCCTGCTTGGCCAGCGCCATGCCAACCCTGACTGGCTGAAGGTAAAGTCGTATTGGCGCCGCGGTGCGGCCGATGGCGAAGATTGACCAGCCCACAGCCGGCATCCCCCCCTTGCGATGCAAGGATACCTGCCGGCATGGCGCGCGGCGCAGGAACCCGCACAGGCTTCAGGACTCGACCTGTTCCAGTGCGCGCCACACGCTGGTGCCGCGCACTTCCTTGTCGAGGCTCTTGACGACGATTTCATGGGCAGCCAGTTCTTCTGCGCTGGCGCGGACCAGGATCACGCCGGCATAGGCGGCGCTATCGAGTTCACCTTCCGCCTGGCTGGGCGCCTCGACGTCGAGTTCGATGGTCAGGCTGTTCTGGCCACGCGTCATGGCCAGGTAGACTTCCGCCAGCAATTCGGCATCGAGCAGCGCGCCATGCAACGCGCGGTGCGAATTGGAAATGCCGTAACGGTCGCACAATGCATCGAGCGAATTGCGCTTGCCGGGGTGCATGGCCTTGGCCTGGGCCAGCGAATCGATGACGGCGCCGACATGCTCGTTGAAAGCCGGCAAACCCATGCGCGCCAGTTCGGCATTCATGAAGGCGACGTCGAATGGCGCGTTGTGGATGATGATTTCAGCGCCGGCCAGATAGTCGCGCAATTCGTCGGCAATCTCGGCAAACTTTGGTTTGTCGCGCAGGAATTCGGTGGTCAAGCCATGGACGGCCAGCGCCCCCTCTTCCGAATCCCGCTCGGGATTGATATAACGATGAAAATTATTTCCGGTCAACTTGCGGTTGACCATTTCAACACAGCCAATTTCCAGAATCCGGTCGCCCGAACGCGGATTCAAGCCGGTGGTTTCAGTATCAAAGACAATCTGGCGCATGCTAGCCCGCCCTGCCGGTGCGGCCGCCGGCGCGCAGGCTGTCGACGCCCCGGTTGGCCAGCGCATCGGCACGTTCATTGCCGGCATGGCCGGCATGGCCCTTGACCCAGCGCCATGCCATCTTGTGGCGCCCTTGCGCAGCATCGAGTGCCTGCCACAGGTCGACATTCTTGACCGGCTCGCGCGCAGCCGTCTTCCAGCCGCGCGCTTTCCAGCCGTGAATCCATTCGCTGATGCCTTTCTGGACATACTGGCTATCGGTGTGCACCGTGACCTCGCAAGGCCTGGTCAGCAGGCTCAGCGCTTCGATCACCGCTTGCAGTTCCATGCGGTTGTTGGTGGTATTCGGCTCGCCGCCGAAGATTTCCTTTTCATGCACGCCGTTGACCAGCCAGGCACCCCAGCCGCCCGGGCCAGGATTGCCACGGCAAGCACCATCGGCATAGATATCGACACGGTCGATCGGCTTGTCGGCTGCCGCAACGGCAGTTGTTTCATGCAGGTTTGCAGCACTCATTTCGGTTCCCGGATTCGTCATACCATTCATTTTCCCAACGCTGGCGTTTCATTCCCGCCGCCATGCCCATGCCGGGCCACCGGTACGCCGGCACGCGCACCGGCCATCTTCGGCGTCCAGGCCGGGCCCACCAGGCGCACGCCCTTGACCCGCTTGATGGCCTGCACTATATACACCGCGCCAAGGAATGGCCACCAGCGCTCGCCAACACTTTCCATGAAATGAAACCGGTTGAGCCATTTTTCAGTCCCGCAGGCTGGCGCATAACAGCCGAAGTGGCCGCGCCCGACTTCCATGTTGAGCAGCTTGAGCCAATCCTTGAGGCGCGGCATGCCGATCAACTCGCCATGCGGTGGCAGGAAATCGGCGCCGCGCAGGCGCCGGGCCATCTGGCGCGCGCCCCACATGCTGGCCGGATTGAAGCCGCAGATGATGACCTGTCCTTCTGCAATCAGCACCCGTTCCACCTCGCGCAGGATTTGATGCGGTTCCTGGGCGAATTCGAGTACATGCGGCAACAGCACCAGGTCCAGGCTCTGGCTGGCAAACGGCAATTCGGTAAAGTCATGCGCCACGGCGATACGGCGCAGCGCACCTGAGCCAGTGTTGTCAACATGTCCGGCGCCATCGTCATTGCCGCTGTCATGCGCATTCGTCATGTTGCCAGTTCGATCATCGTCGGCACTGGAATCAATCTGCAGGACACGGCGCGCGCCACTGCTGCCCACTTGCGCGCTGTCTTGACTGCGTGCTGCCGTTCGATTGGCCGCAAACGACTGCTGCTGTTCCTGCACCGCTTGCGCGTCCTCGGTCCATGCAACCGGGCCGGTGACCCAGCGGTTGGTCATCCGGCTGGCCTGCAGGCCGTGCAATTGCGGCAAACCGATCTGCACGGCATTGAAACCGAAGATGTCCACGGTCAGCTGATCCAGGCGCGCCTGCTCCCACTGCCGCAGGTAACGCCCCGCTGGCGTATCGAGCCAGTCGCCCAGCGCTATAATCGGCCTTTCGGATGAGGTCTCGTTGATGCCCATGCAATCTTCAAATTCCCTGGAAATCGTTGCAGTTGCGGCGTTTGCCGATAATTACCTGTGGCTGATCCACGATGGCACACACGCGGTCGTGGTCGACCCTGGCGATGCAGCACCGGTCCAGGCGACACTCGAACGCCTTGGCCTGACCCTGGTTGCTATTCTACTGACACATCACCACCCTGACCATGTCGGCGGCGTGCCTGCCTTGCTGGCAATGGCGGCAGTGCCGGTGTATGGCCCAAAGCGCGAACGCATCGATGGCATGAACCATCCGCTGGCAGATGGTGACCAGCTCCACATCGGGGAACTTGGCCTGCACTTTACCGTGCTTGATGTGCCTGGACATACCAGCGGGCATATTGCCTATGTGGAAACCGACCACCAGTGGCTGTTTTGCGGCGACACCCTGTTTGCCGGCGGCTGCGGACGTTTGTTCGAAGGCACGCCCCGGCAGATGGCCGATTCGCTGGGCCGGCTGGCGGCATTGCCTGATGAGACGGCCGTCTACTGCGCTCACGAATATACCTTGGCAAATCTGAAGTTTGCGCTGGCCGTCGAGCCAGGCAATACCGTCCTGGTGCAGCGCATGGCGGTTGAAACGGCCAAACGGCAAGCCGGCCAAGCCACGCTGCCATCCTCGATCGGGCTGGAAAAGCGCACCAATCCCTTCCTGCGTCATACCGAACCTGCTATCATCGCCACACTGTTGGCATCGAAGCGACTCGCTTCACCTGATGCCCTGGCCAGCTTCACTGCCTTGAGGCAATGGAAAGACAATTTCCGTTAAGTGATTGGCAACAGTATGGCTCGGTGTGCGCTTGCCTCAGCCGCTTGCCATGCTGCGCTTGCCATGTCGACCATGCGCTGTGTTGAATGCTGACTTAAGCGGGTGAAATGTTGCGATGGCATG
Source organism: Janthinobacterium lividum (assembly GCA_050954505.1). GTDB lineage: Bacteria > Pseudomonadota > Gammaproteobacteria > Burkholderiales > Burkholderiaceae_D > JAQGMO01. The sequence goes on along the minus strand of JBPBPY010000075.1, from coordinate 416 downwards.
TCGAGCCGTGAGCGGGTGAATCGTTGCGGCGGCCAGCGTTGACTTGACGGTTTGCCGGCCGGAACAAAACCTCATGCAAACGTTTTTCGCTGCTGCATTCAACTAATGCCGTTTGCTGCCGTTAGTAATGATGATGCCACGCGGCATCAGGCGGTCGTGGAAAAGGTAACAATTCTTGACGCCGGCGTGTCGCATTCTTACACTCGTCGGCATTCTGTTTTTTGCTCATCCGGACACCTTGCGCCGGACACCATAAAGTGAACCCATGCATGCGATGAACAAAAAGGCCGTTGCCTGTTCCCTGCTTTTGTCGATGGGCATGCCGCTCGCCGCGCTCGCCAACGACATCTCGATTTTCGCTTATTCGCCGACGCTGTCGCTCGATGCCAGCGATCCGCTGATGCAGGCACTGCAGA